>JBDTJK010000286.1:0-35255 GCA_039935875.1 Casimicrobiaceae bacterium | reverse complement strand
ATCGCGTTGCGCATACACGGCGACGATGTCGGTGTCGACCGGCGCGTCACCCTTGGGGTCGGTGACGCTGGCACTCACACCGGCCCAGTCGTCGACGCGTCCATCGAGCACGACGCTCGCCGCCCATACGATGGCGGAAGCGCTGCACAGCGCGACCAGCAGCAGCAGCGACGTCTGCTGCGGATGGCGGCGATGCCATGCCAGCGTGGAGAGCGCGAGCAGCAGCGCGATCGCGCCCGCAAGCCATGGCGCGAGCGGCACCGGAACAGTTGCGGCGGTGGCGGGCGGAGGTGCGGGATCACCGAGCGCCAGCGTGAAGGCTGGCGCGACGTCACCTTCGCCGTCGCTGCTGCTCGCGGTGACCACGCGCATCGTGCCCGTCGCCGGCAACAGGTTGCGTGTCACGTAGGCTTCGATCGCGGCGGTGGCGCCGCTGCCTTGGCCGAGGCCAACCGGCCAACCGCCGGCGTCGGCGATGGTTTCGGCGCCCAGTGTCCCGGCATTGCACACCTGGCGGCCGATGCGCAGCACCGCCGCAGCGGTCGTCGATGTGCCGATGTAAACACTGAATTTCTGCTCGATGCCGGCGATGCTTCCGGTGGGCTCGGAGACCGTGCAACCGCTCGCGGCATTGTTGTCGGTGTCGAGCAGCAGGTCGAAACGATGTTCAGCGGCTTGTGCGGATGCGATCGATGCACAAAGCGCCACGACGACGAGTGCGTGGCGAGCGACGCGGGCATGCAATGCAGTGATCATCGGGTGGGCGACTCTGGCGCGCGACAGCGCGTGGGCGTTGCCGAAGGCTAGCGGCAATCACGCGGGCACCCCCTGCGAAAAGTTGCGAAATAGAGCGAAATCGCGGCGACAAGCGCCAGCGGCCACCCTGTTAGAATTTGTCGATTGCACACTCGCCAGGGCTTCATGTTCTCGCTTACCGACGATCGCTTGACAGGCTGGAAGGCAATAGGCCGCTACCTCGGTCGCGACGTTCGTACTGCACAGTTGTGGGAGCGCGAGCGGAGAATGCCCGTCCACCGCATTCCCGGCGGTCCCGGGCAAAGCGTCTACGCCTACGCTGCGGAGCTTGCGACCTGGCTGCGACCGGCCTCCGTGGCCAGCACCGCGACTGCCGCGGCGTCCACGCCGAAGGCCCGCAGCCCGGGCCTGCTCGTGCTGCCATTTGAATATCGCGGGCCCGATCGCGACGAGCGCGCGTTTGTCGGCGACGCGGTGGCGAGCGAGGTGTTGAACCGGCTGGCGGTGGCGCCGTTGGATGATTTGCGCGTGCTGTCCAGTACGACGGCGCGCGCTTACCGGCAATCGAACAAGCGCGCGGACGAACTTGCCGCCGATCTCGGCATTCGCTACCTGGTCGAAGGCGGCATCGACGAAGCCGGCGCACGCTGGAACATCGATGTGCGTGTGGTCGACGCGGTCGAGGATCGCGTGGTGTTCGCCGATCGATTCGTCGCACACGGCAACGATGCGCTGCATTTGCAGCGCACGATCGCGGAGGCGGTCAGCGGGCACCTGGCGCTGCATATTGGCGAGCGGATGGTCGAACCGTTCTGGAACCGGCCGGTTGATCCGGCAGCCTTTCTCGCGTACATCCGCTCGATGGATGCGCTGTCGAGGATGTCGGTCGAATCGCTGCGCCTTGCGAGTTCTCTGGCGGACGAAGCGCTGGCGATCGATCCCGGATTCGCGCCCGCACATGTGGCGCGCGCGACGGCCGCCGCACACACCTACCAGTATTTCCACAATGGTGACCCGGACGAGTACGCGCGCGTGCGGCGGCTGGCCGCCGAGTGCGTCGAGCGGGCACCGCAGCTCGCCACGACGCAACTGCTCGATGCGCGCCTGTCAGTGCATTACGACTTCGACTGGGAGCGGGGTGACCGGCTGTATGGCGCGTTGCTGTCCGCGCTGCCGTCGGAGTCGACGGCGCGCGTGAATTTTGCGTACGCGCAAGCGGTCCGTGGCAAGCTCGATGCCGCGACCGACACTGCGCGCGTAGTACGCGACCTCGATCGCTCGATGAACCTGCTGCAGATCCAGGCCGGCATACATTTCTGGCGCCGTGAGTACGCGCCCGCGCTCGCAAACTTCGACCAGATGCTGGCGATCGCGTCGGGACAGGGTTTCGCCTGGGTCAGCAAGGCCGGACTGTTGGGACTGCTGTTGCGCGACAATGACCGCACGCGCGCGCATGTCGCGACGATGGACGACGGCTTGCGCAAATTGTTCGGTCCGTTCGCCGAGGGTTGCGCTGCGTTCGCGAGCGGCGACGCCGCGCGTTTCGACCACGCGCGGCGCGAGGTCGCACACTTCGCGCGGGGAGGGCGCGGACTGTTCTATCACGCGGCGATGCTCGACGCCGCAGGCGGCGACGTCGAAGGCGCGCTCCTGCACCTCGACCAGGCGATCGCGCGCGGTCGCGGTGAGCTCGTGTCGCACGCCCGCGTGGAGCCGGTGTTCGACATCCTGCGTGGCGACAAGCGCTTTGATGTGCAACTCGCGCGACTGAACCTCGCGGCCTGAAGGCCACTTCCCAGTAACGCGGGCGGCCGAGCTGCATCGTGTAACCGTCATCCCCGCGAAAGCGGACCCGGCTCGTGCGCTCAGGGCGCGGTCAATTGAACCAGTTGAGCGTGTTGCGAAGCCGGACGACCTCGCCGATGATGATCAGCGTCGGCGCCTTTACTTCGCTTCGCCGCACGTCTTCCGGCAGCGTATCGAGCGTGGCCACCAGCACACGCTGCTGCGGCGTCGTACCCTGCTGGATGAGCGCGGCCGGTGTGACGCCTGGCATTCCATGCGCTATCAGCTCGCGGCACAGAACGTCGACGCCAACCAGTCCCATGTAGAACACGATGGTCTGACGCGGCTGCGCCAGTGCCTGCCAGTTGAGATCCATGCTGCCGTCGCGCAGGTGGCCGGTGACGAACACGACCGATTGCGAATAGTCGCGGTGGGTCAGCGGAATGCCGGCGTAGGCCGCACACCCGGATGCGGCGGTGATACCGGGTACCACCTGAAAGGGAATGCCTTCGGCGGCCAGCGTGTCGATTTCCTCCCCACCGCGCCCGAAGATGAACGGATCGCCGCCCTTGAGGCGCACCACGCGCTTGCCGTCGCGCGCGAGACGCACCAGCAGACGATTGATGTCTTCCTGCGGAAGCGCGTGTTTCGCGCGTTCCTTGCCCGCATAGATGCGCTCGGCATCGACCCGCACCAGGTCGAGAATCGGGCGCGATACCAGTCGGTCGTACACGACGACATCAGCCTGCTGCATGAGGCGCAGCGCCCGAAAAGTGAGCAGATCCGGGTCGCCCGGTCCCGCCCCCACCAGCGACACCTCGCCACCTTGGAATGCGAGGCGCGTGTCGGTGAGCGCTTCCTCCAGCGCCTTGGCGGCTCCGGCTTCGCGGCCACTGAATGCCAGCTCGGCGATCGGGCCCTGCAGCACATGCTCCCAGAAACGCCGCCGTTCCAGCGGCTTGAAGCGCTGCTTGACCCGATCCCGAAACGCACCGACCAGTGCGGCGAGACGCCCGTACCCGGTCGGTATGAACGTTTCCAGGCGTGCGCGCAGCAGACGCGCCAGCACCGGCGAAGTGCCCCCGCTGGAAACCGCCACGATCACCGGCGAGCGATCGACGATGGAAGGCACGATGAACGAGCACAGCGCTGGCACGTCGACCACATTCACCAGGATATGCCGCGCGCGCGCGGCTGCCGCGACCGCTCGGTTCACTGTGTCGTCGTCGGTCGCCGCGATGGCCAGTTCGAATCCGTCGATGTCCTCGTCGCGGAAACTCGTCGCACGCCGGGAAACACGCGTCAGGTCGAGATCGTTTGCGAATCCGGCGGTGAGGTCTGGTGCCTGTACCGTCACCCGTGCTCCGGCGCGCAGAAGCAACGCAGTCTTGCGCGCCGCCGCTTCACCACCGCCCACCACCAGGCAGGGCCGACCGCGGACATCCAGAAAGACCGGTAGAAAGTCCATGTGTTCCTAGCCCTGCGGCCGGTTGTGGAATTTCCGATATGATGAAGTCGAAGTGCAGGACCCATGCCCCAGCTTCTTACCCTTTTCCGCGCAGCGCGCCTGGTCGGCGTCCGGCGCGGTGCGCTGCAGAGCAAGATCAAGAGCGGCGAGCTCGCTGCGTTCGAGGGCATGGTATCGACCGAAGATCTGCTGCGTGTCTTCCCCAAGGTCAGGCTGGAGGACCATGCCGCCATGGAGAAGTTCGAGACGATCAAGGACGCGGCGTTCACCCGCCGCATGCGCGAGCGCCTTCTGCCAAGTTCCGATGTGCTGGTCGCGCGCTTGGCGGAGCTGGGCAGGCAGAGGATGCACGTCGAGGTCGAGCTCGAGCATCACCGTTCGATCATGGCGCTGCTGCAAGCCAAGCTGCGCGAGCCTCGCGATCCGGCGACTTTGCCGCGCGACCTGGCAGAGGAACTGCTCGACTGGCTCGAACAACATCTGGAGCCTCCGGTGGGAAACGAGGAACCCGAGCCACTGCAGGTGCAGGAGAATTTCCTCAGGATCATGACGGCGCACGTGAAGGTCATCCCGAGCGGCCGCGAATTCTTCGTCGACGGCAACGAAAGCGTGCTCGAGGCGGCCCTGCGCGCCGGACTGGCGCTCGACTACGGCTGCAGCATCGGTAGCTGCGGAAAATGCAAGGCGAGGATCGTTTCCGGCGAGGTGCATCGGACACGCCATTCCGATTACCCCCTCACGGCGGCCGAGAAAAATGCCGGCGTCGTGCTCATGTGCAGCAATACCGCCGTCGGCGACCTCGTGATCGAGTCGCGCGAGGCGCACAGCGCCGCCGACATGCCGTTGCAAAGCATCGACGCGAAGGTCAAGTCGGTCGTTCCGCTCACCGACGACCTTCGCCTGCTTCACTTGCAGACGCCGCGCAGCAATCGCCTGCGTTTTCTTGCCGGCCAGAGGGTGTCGCTCACGCTCCCAGGCGGGCAGAGTGCGTCGCATCCGGTGGCGAGCTGCCCCTGCGACGAGCGCAACCTGCACTTCCACATACGCCGTCGCCCGGGCGACGCGTTCTCCGCTCAGCTGTTCGACGCCTTGAAAGATGCGGACACCGTGCGCATCGAAGGCCCCCGTGGCGAGTTCGTGCTCGACGAAGACTCGCTTCGACCGCTCATCTTCATCGCCGGCGAGACCGGCTTTGCCCCCGTCAAGAGTCTCGTGGAGCACGCGCTGGCGCTGGATACGGCGGAGATGCTGCATCTTTACTGGGTGACCTCCGGCAGGGGTGGGCATTACCTCGACAACCTGTGCCGTTCCTGGAATGACGCGCTGGACAATTTCCGTTACGTCCCGTTGACTGAAGATGCCGCGCTGCCGTACGCGATGGCCGCGCCGCGCGCGCTGCAGCCACTGCTGGACGCCCATCCCGCGCTCGGCGACTACGACGTCTACGTTGCCGGACCCGCGCGACTGACGAATGCCGCGCAGTCCCTGCTGCTGCTGCACGGCCTGCCGCGCGCGCAGCTGTTCATCGACACAGTCGAGCACTGACGCGAACGCTGCCGCTGCCCCCGGTGATGCTCATTTGCCGGACACCGGAGGCGACTTCCTCCGGTACTTGCCGAGTCCATGTTCCACTGCGGCGACGGCGGCCTCGACGCGCGAGCGCATGTTGAGCTTGCGCAGAATCGCTTTGACGTGCAGCTTGACCGTTCCCTCGGCGATGTCCAGGTGGCGCGCGATCATCTTGTTGCTTGAGCCATCGGCGACGTGCTCCAGGATTTCGAGCTCGCGGGGCGTGAGTTCGGAAAACAGTGCCGCTGGGCGCAGCGCAGCGCGTTCCTGACTCTCCTCGCCTCCCACGTGGCGGGCCAGTGTCCCCACCATCTCCCGCGCCACGACATTGGCGCCGGCAAGCACGGCTTCGAGCGCGGGCACCAGCTCCTCCGGCTCGATGTCCTTTAACAGGAAGCCCTGGGCACCACCGCGCAGGGCCGCCGACAGGTCGGCATCCTCACGGCTCATCGTGAGCATCACCACCGGCGTACTAATTCCTGCCGCGCGAATCTTCGTCAACGTCTCGATGCCCGTCATCCGCGGCATCTTGATATCGAGCAGGATGATGTCGGCGGTGAGTTCGCCGGCCTTGCGAATGCCTTCCTCTCCGGAGCTTGCCGAGGCCACTACCTGCACTCCGCGACTTCGCAGCAGCTCCTCGATGCCCTTGCGGACCAGCGCATGGTCGTCGATCAGCAGGACGCGCATCCCGGGCGGGTTCATTTCAGCTCCGCCTCGGAGGCGCGTTGAAGATCAGTACGATGCGCGTGCCCTCGCCCGGCTCGCTCTCGATCACGATCTGGCCGCGCAGGCGCAGCGTGCGTTCGCGCATGATGGTCAGCCCCGCGTGCTTCTCCGGCGTGCCGTCGTCGGATCCGATCATGCCGAGTCCGTCGTCCTCGATCAGCACCGTATACAGATCATCCTCGTTGTTGAGCATGATGCGTACGTTGCTCGCTTCGCTGTGCCTGCGGATATTGGCGAGCGCCTCCTGGATGATGTAGAAGACCTGGACCTCCTGGGCCGGCGAAAGCGCCAATGGCACGCATTCGTTCTGGAAGTACACGGCGATGCCGGTTTCCCTGCCGAAGCGCTCGACCAGATTGGCGAGCGTCTGCACGAGTCCGGCGGCGTCGATCTTCAGGCGATAGTTAGTCAGCAGATCACGTACGTCCGCGTTGGCCTGCGTCATCGCAAGGGTGAGGCCGCTTGCCTCCTGGCGTGCGCCGCCGATGTCCTCCCGTGCCAGCGCTTCGCTCAGCATTGTCAGCTGCAGGCGCATGCCAATCAGCGATTGCGCCAGCGAATCGTGCAACTCGACGCCGATGATGTTGCGCTCCTCCAGAATCGCGAAGCGGCGCGCTTCGCTTTCCAGGCGCGCCTTCTCGATGACAAGCCCCAGGTGCCGGCCCACGGTAATCAGCAGATCGTGCACATCCTCGCCCATGGCGACGAGCGGGCGATCCAGAAACAGGTTGTACACCCCGAGCACCCGGTCTTGATAGTGAACCGGCACGACGACGAATTCCGCGCAGTCGGAATCGAGCATCGGCTGACCGATCAGCGCCGCACACGGCGCGGTGCCACGCTGGATACGCAGTTCGCCCGTGGTCGCCGCCCAGCCGCAGGGACATTGCCCGGCCGGCATCAGCCGATCCCGCTCAACAACCTCGCGCGCAAGGCCGCGGCTGGCGATGAGCCGCGTATTGCCGTCCTCGGTTCCGACGCGCACGCTGGCCGCGCGCGCGTCGACGAGCTCGATCAAGGTGTCGAGGAAGTTCTCCAGCAGCTGCTCCAGGCTGCCGGGCTGACTCAGGACCGTGGCGATCGCATACAGGATGTCGAGCGACTGGGTCTTGCGCGCCAGGCGCACCATCGGGATGCGCGCCTGCGCCCCCGCGTCCGCCAGGTCATCTGCATACTTGCCTGGGTGCGGAGCTTGGGGCTCGGACATGCAACGGACCTGGGCGGCGCCGACTGTGGACAAGCGGCGAGACTACTTGGCCGGCGCCTTCGCGTCCAGCATCGGGTTCAGGGCGCCGACTTCGGCGCCTTGTGCGACGGATCGTTCGGATTGATGAAAATGAAGCGATGCTCGCCGGGGTTGATTTCGGCGTAGTCCAGCGTGGCCCCGGTCAGAAGTTCGACGCAGCCGGCGGACACCAGCAACCTGATCGCGCCCGTCACGACCTGCGTGTCGGCCTCGCCCGGTTCATCGAAGCCCATCCCGTATTCGATTGTCCCCTGGTCACCCAGGCGCGCCGCCAGCCGCAGACAGGCCTCCGGCAGACCGGCTTCCCGTGCCGATTTCTGAATCTGCTCTGCTGCCTGCGGCGTGATGGTGATCATGATTTCGCCTCGGGCACGGTGCTCAGCCGGTACTCCATGCGCGGGGCCTGCGCATACCGGCGATGCGGCAGGCCTGCTTGACATAGCCATAGGGAAAGAGCTTGAACAACTCGTTTCGACCGCCGCTATCCTCGCCCCTGTACCGGGCCAGGAATTTGATGACGTGGCGCGCATCCGGAGCGATCTGGTGCTGCTCGAAGTATTCGCGCATGAATCCAATCACCGCCCAGTGCGCATCCGTCAGCACGATGTGTTCCTGGCGCGCCATTTGTCCCGCGATTTCACGGTTCCAGTCCGCGGGCTCGATCAGGTAGCCTTCGTCATCGGTCGGTACAGTCCTTCCCCCGTCAGCAAGTGTCATTCTCTCCGCCTCGATCAGTTCAGGCGCTGCGCGCAACGATTCGTGTCGAGCTTGCAGCGCCGGATGAACTCGACAAAACGCGATGCCCACCGATGCGCGCGAACATCGCGCAGGTGGGCGTAGGACGCCAGCAGGTTCCCGTGCACGATGCCGTCGTGCTGGCCGTCGATGCCATGGCCGCGTTCGACCGTGTAGGCGAACCTGGTGCCGGGCGCAAGGTTCTCGACGCTGGAGTAGTGAAATTCATGTGCTCGAATGAGCGTCCCGGCGCCACCCGGCGGCGCCGGCCACAATCCCTGCCCGGTTTCCCGCAACACCACGTAGCCGCGACCGACCGGTCGCGCGTGCATGACGATGTCCGCGGGAAGGGCTCCGGCCATCTGCACGCGGCGCCCGTTCCATTCGATGCTGCGCGCCAGGTACATGAATCCGCCGCACTCAGCGTAGGCCGGCAGGCCTGCGTTGATCGCCGCTCGCAGTTCGGCGCACAGTACGCGGTTGGCAGCGAGCGCGTCCATGTGCGTCTCCGGAAAGCCGCCGCCGATAAACAGTCCATCCATCGGCGGTAGTCGAGCATCGTGCAAGGCGTCGAAGGGCACCAACTCCGCCCCGGCGTCGCACAGGCCCTCCAGGTCGCCGGGGTAGTAGAAACCGAAGGCCGTGTCGCGCGCTATGCCGACGCGCACCCTATCGCCCGGCACCGGCGGGGCGGTGTCGGCCGCCGGCTCGCAATTCGTCAACGGCCCGGCCGCGCCGGCGGCGGCGAGTACGGCGTCAAGATCGACCTCGGCGGCGATGCGGGAAGCGATCTCGTCGACGCGCGCGCGCGCGATCTCGTCCTCGTTGCTGGGGACGAGACCCAGGTGACGCTCGACGATCGTCATCCGCTCGTCATGCGCGACCGCGCCCAGCACCGGCACGCCGGTGTAGTGCTCCATCACCGCCCGCAGCTTGGATTCATGGCGCGCACCTCCAAGCTGATTCAGGATCACCCCGGCGATGCGGACGTTCCGGTCGAACGCCTGGTAGCCGAGAACCAGCGGCGCAATGCCGCGCGTCATCCCACGCGTGTCGATCACGAGCAGCACCGGCGTGTTGATGGACACGGCGAGTGCGGCATTGCTGTTGCTGCCGTCAAGGTCGATTCCATCGTACAGACCCTTATTGCCCTCGACGAGGCCCAGCGAGGCGCCGCGCATGCGTCGCGCGACCTCGGAGCGAATTTCCTGTGCGTCGCTGAGCCACGGGTCGAGGTTGTAGCAAGGTCGGCCTGCCGCCAGCGCGAGCCACGCGGGGTCGATGTAATCCGGGCCCTTCTTGAACGGCTGCACCACCTCGCCGCGGGCGCGCAGTGCCGCGCACAAGCCGATGGCCACTGTCGTCTTGCCCGAGGACTTGTGGGCGGCGGAGACCAGCAGGCGGTTCATCCTGCGGTCGGCTGGACGTCGGCGTCCGCAAGATTCAGCGGCAGGAAGGGGAGCACCCGCAGCGCCACGACGGTCAGCGCCAGCGCCAGCGCCACGCCCCCGACGCCGAGCGCGATTTCCGGCAGGCTCGGAGCGTAAGCCGCGACCACGCCGTCGAATGCGCGGCTCGTCACTTCCTTGCCCGGGAACATCTGCTGCGGATACGCCTGACCGCCGATGATGATCACGTACAGCTGCGTCAGGCCGCCCGCGATCACGCAGAGCGACGCGACCGCGATGGCACGCGGGGATCGGCCCCACTTGCGGCTGAACAGCAGCGCGAGCGGGACGATGCTGCCGACGAGGATCTGCCCGAGCCAGAACAGCACCGTATACACGCCGCCATCCAGGAGAAGAAAGCGCTCGAGGTCGTGCTGGCGCGCGACGTACACGTTGACGAGGTGATACAGCGCGACGAAATACATGACCGCGGCCACGAACACGCCAAGCAATCTTCCGAGTCGCTGCAGCGGCACTGCGCCCAGTTCGCGGCCCCCGAGCCGGCAGGCGGCCATCAGCACGAGCAAGAACACCGCCAGCCCGAAGGAAAACGACATGCTGATGAACAGCGGCGGCAGCAGTGCGCCGTAGTAAGCCTCGCGTGCCACCAGCAACCCGAAGATCAACCCGGTGCCCGTGGTGAGGACCAGGCGCCAGAAGAATGCGAACAGACCTGCGCGGCTGCTGTAGCCGTTCATGCGGCGCTCGAACATCGTCCACAGGTAGAGCGCCACGACGGCGAAAAATCCCGTGTAGAGAAAGATGTTCCAGGCGAAGATCGACTTGAAGTTGTAGTGGGTCATCGCGACGATCAGGCGGTCGGGTCGCCCGAGGTCGAGCACCAGAACCGCGAGGCCCCCGGCCAGCAGCGTCATTGCGAGCAAACCGGAGAGCCGCGCCAGCGGCTTGTAGAAGTCCCGCCCGAAGACCGACGCGATCGAAGCGACGTTGAGAGCGCCCGACGCGGCGACGATCAGGAACACCGCGAACACGTGCGGCGTCCCCCATACGATGCGGTTGCTCATGCCGGTGATGTAATGACCCTGGTGCTCCATGGCCCAGGCCGCGCCGAGCCCGGCTGCGACCAGCGCGCCGAGCACTCCGAGCAGCACGTAATAAGCGCCGTTGCGGCAGGCGAGCTCCCGGTACTGGACGCTTGCCATGGTCACAAGCCCTGGTAGCGCACGCCGGTGTCGAGCGCCAGGTCGGCGCGGATCTGGCTCGATGGCGCCGCGCGCAGCCGGCGGTAGATCTCCGTCGACGGGTCGTTGAGGTCGCCGAAGGCCATCGCTTTGCCGCCGTCGCGGTTGCACGCCTCCACGCAGGCGGGCGTCTCGTCGCGATCCACACGCTGCACGCAAAACGTGCAGGACTCCGCCGTGCCCTTGCCGCGCGGCACGTCGGCCTTCTGGCCGCTTGTCGTCTCGTGGACGAAGGAACGCGCGCCATACGGGCAGGCCAGGACACAGTAGCGGCAGCCGATGCAGGTGTGCTTGTCGACCAGCACGATGCCGTCGGCACGCCGGAACGAGGCGCCGGTCGGACACACGTCGACACAAGGCGGATCCTCGCAGTGCTGGCACATGAGCGGCAGCGTCTGCGCATGGCCGGTGCGCTTGTCGTGCAGATCCACCTTGCGAATCCATTGGGGGTCCGTCGCCGGACGACCGTGGCCAGACAAGGCGTTCTCGTCGTGGCAGGCGGTCACGCAGACGTCGCAATCGACGCACCTGGTGATGTCAATCAGCATTCCCCAGCGCTGCAGCGCCGACGCGGCTTCCTGCGGCGATCGCGCCAGCGCGAGCTCGACCAGCCTGAATCCCGGGGCGAGCGCGGAGATGGCGACAGCGGCGGCGCCCCAGGTCAGGAACTGCCGGCGCTCAATGGTCATCGGGGCGCCCCGGCGACCTTGCTCTGGCGCAGCGGAGAATGGCACTCGAAACAATCGATCTTCACTGACGCGTAGGCGTGACAGCTCGCACAGAATCCGTCGTTGCCGAGCACGCTGCCGGTCTCCCTGCTGGCGTGGCAGTTGACACAGTTCTTGAGGCTGAAGCGGGATTCGCGCAAGCCGTAGCGGACGGTCCTGTCACGCTGATGATAGAGCATCTGCATGTGGTCACGGCGCATTTCCGCGGTCGGCGCGACACAGGCGTCGCCTCGCTCGATCTTGATCTCCGGCTCGGGGACTCGTGACAGTCGCGGCATGCCCGCGTCGGAATGCGCGACAACCGCGAGCGCAGCAGCCAGGACTCCGATGACGAGTCGCATCATTCCCCGTCACCCATCGTCAGTGGTCGCCCATGCCCATCTTGATGTAGCCGGTGGGGCAGACGTCGGCGCAGATATGGCAGCCGATGCACAGGTCGTAATCCGTGTAGACGTAACGGCCCATCGTGGCCTCCGCCTTGGGCGTGCGCTTGACCGCGATCTGCGGACAGTAGATGACGCAGTTATCGCACTCGAAGCACATGCCGCAGCTCATGCAGCGCTTCGCCTCGTCGACCGCCTGCTTGTCGGTATAGCCGACCATGCGTTCCGCAAAGTGCCCCAGGACCTCTTCGGCGGACGGCCCGATCTCGGTGCGCTTGTTGCGTTCCAGCAGCGGAAAATGCCCGAGGAAGAGTGATTCGGACTTGCACACTGCCGACGCGCTGCGATCCTCGTAGTTGTGGACGGCGATGCCGCCCACCGACTTGCCAACGAGCGAGGTGCCGCGCACTCCGCGGTCGATCTCGCGCAGCGCGCGGTCATCGAGCGGCGCGAACGCCTCGGGCTCGAGATTCACCTCGCGCAGCTTGTCCAGAAGATTGAAATGGTGCACGTCGACCTTCGGTCTTTTGACCATTTCCCTGTGTTGGAGATACTGGTCGATGCTGTCAGCCGCAATTGATCCCTGACCGATGACGGTGGTGAGCAAATGCGGGCGGATGATATCGCCGCAGGCGAACAGGCCCCGGCGATTCGGCACCTGATAGAACTTGTCGGCCGCGATCAGGCCACGGCCGTTGTCCAGGTCGGCCATGCCTTCGAGATCGCCGGACTGGCCGATGGCGGATACGATGAGATCCGCGTCGAGATCCATCTCGGTGCCCGGCTTCTCGACTGGCTTACCGCTCGAATAATCCAGTTCGATCACCCGCAGCGCCCTGGCACGCCCGGTCTTCTCGTCCAGCAGGACCTTGACCGGCAGCAGTTTGCCGCGGATGCTGACGCCTTCGCGTTGCGCGTCCTCGATCTCGTGCTTGGCCGCGTTCATTTGCTCGATCGGCTGCATCGTGATCAGAGTGACATCGGCGCCTTCGCGCGCGGCCATGGCGGAGACATCGTGCGCGGTGTGTCCAAGTACCACGAATTCCGGACGCTCAGTTTCCTTCAGATCCTTGGCATAGCCCAAACGACGCGCTACCGAAACGACGTCAACCGAGGTATCACCACCGCCGACCACCACCACTCGCCCGGCGACGGATTTGAGGCGACCCTGGTTGAACGCCTCCAGGAACGCAACACCGCTTATGCAGTTGGGCGCGTCGGCCCCCGGCACCGGCAGGCCACGGCCCGCCTTGCATCCGATCGTGAGCAGCACCGCGTCGTAACCTGTTTCCAGCTCGCTCAACGCGGTGTCGCGACCAACGCGGGTGTTCATGCGGAGCTCGACCCCCATGGCGATGATGCGGTTGATCTCGCCATCCAGGTGCGTGCGCGGCAGCCGATACCCGGGGACGCCATACTTGGCCATGCCCCCGAGTTCAGCGTGATCGTCGAACAGCGTGACGGCGTGCCCCTTGCAGCGCAGCTGATACGCGGCCGAGAGCCCGGCCGGTCCGCCGCCCACGATCGCGACACGCTTGCCGGTTTCCGGCCCCGCCTCGAACGCAAAGCTCTTTTCCAGCGCGTAGTCGCCGATGTACTGCTCGACCGCGTTGATGCCGACGGTGTCGTCCACCTCGTTGCGGTTGCAGCCCGCCTGGCACGGCGCCGGGCATACCCGCCCCATCATCGACGGAAACGGATTGGCCGCCGCCACGCGCCGGAACGCGTACTCCTGCATGCTCGTGTCCTTGGGCGGCTTCTCCACCCCGCGCACGATATTGAGCCAGCCGCGGATATCCTCGCCGGAGGGACAGCTCGCCTGGCAGGGCGGCGTCGTGTGAACATAGGTCGGGCACTTGTCGGTCTCGTCGGCGCTGAAGATCATGTCCTGAGCCGACCCCCACTCGTGGTCACCGTCCTTGAACTTGCGAACCGTGTGTCCGCTCTTTTCCGGGGGTTTGCCTGTTGGCGCTGGCATGGCTATCTCCAATCGATGCGGATCATTGCTTCGGCTCCAGCACGATCGCCTTGCTCACGAGTCCGTGCACGCTGCCGATCATGTCCATCGGGTGCTTGTAGTAGGGCAGAACCTTGGTGAACTGGCTCTTGCAGATGGCGCAGATCGCGGCCATGTAGTTGACCCCGTGGTCTTCCACCACCTGCTGCAGCGCCTGCATGCGCGGCAGCGCGCCCTTGACGCGCAGCTCGATCAGGTCATCGGTGAGCAGACCGCCGCCGCCGCCACAGCAGAAGGTGGTTTCGCCGATGGTCTCGGGGGCCATATCGACGAACTTGTTGACGCAGGCGCGGATGATCTCGCGCGGGATCCGGAACTGTCCACCGGGCACGTCGCCCATGCGCGACGCGCGCGACACGTTGCAGGAATCGTGGAAGGTGACGACCTTGTCGTCGTTGGCGCTCTTGTCGAGCGTCAGCGCGCCGCGGCTGATCAGATCAAGGGTGAGTTCGCAGATATGCTGCGGCGCCGGATAGCGCGGATCGAGGAAGTCGAACGGCCCGATGAGGGTGTTCCAGAAACTGTAGGCGACGCGCCACGCGTGGCCGCATTCGCCCACGACGATCCTCTTCACGCCGAGATCGAGCGCCGCGTCGCGGATGCGCTCAGCCACCTTCTGCAGGTTGTCGTGATTGCCGATGAAAAGAGAGAAGTTCGCGGCTTCCGACGCGTGCGATGAAAGCGTCCATGAGATGCCCGCGGCGTGGAATACCTTGGCGTATCCAATCAGGCCGTCGATGTGAGGCTCGGCGAAAAAATCCGCACTCGGCGTGATCAGCAGCACCTCGGCGCCCTTGACGTCAAGCGGGAACTTGACATCCACGCCGGTCTCTTCCTTGACATCCTCTTCCAGGCCATCGAGCGTGTCGCGCAGCGCAGGCTCGGGAAGGCCCAGGTTGTTGCCAATCTTGTGCACCTTGCCGATGATCTCGTTGCTGTACTTCTGGCCCACGCCGACGCTGTCCATGATGTCGCGCGCCGCCATCGAGATCTCGGCAGTGTCGATGCCGTAGGGACAGAACACCGCGCAGCGCCGGCACTGCGAGCACTGGTGGAAGTAACTGTACCACTCGTCCAGGACCGTGCGAGTCATGTCGCGCGCGCCCACGAGCCTCGGAAAATGCTTGCCCGCGAAGGTGTAGTACCGGCGGTAAACCGAGCGCAACAGGTCCTGGCGCGCCACCGGCATGTTCTTGGGGTCCGAGGTTCCAAGGTAGTAATGGCACTTGTCCGTGCAGGCGCCGCACTTGACGCAGGTGTCGAGAAACACCTGCAGCGCGCGCGACTGCGAGACCAGTTCGCCCAGGCGCTTCACCGCGACCTGCTCCCAGTCCGGCACCAGTTCGCCGGGGAAGCCGATCGCCTTCTGGATCTCGGGCTTGGCCACGAAAGGCTTGCTGTGCGCCATCACACCTTCGCGCAACAGCGGAATCACCGGATACTTGCCGAGCGGCGGAGTGTCGAACGTCGCCATGTCAGTTCGGCGCCGGTGGTTGCGCGCGGACGATCCGCGCCGACCAGCCTGCCGCGTGCCGTCGCTCCCGCGCGTCGTCCACCTGGTTGAGGCTCGGGCTGAAGAACACGCCCGGCGCGTGCATCAGCTTGGACAGCGGGAAAACGATCATCAGCGTTGCGACCAGCGCCAGATGGACCAGGAGTGCCGGGTCGGCCGGAAGCTCCTGCCAGTCGAACACCATCAGCCCGAGGACGAATGCCTTGAGCGAGACGATGTCGGTATGCACGAAGTACTTCATGGCAAGGCCGCTCGCCGCGATGGCGATAAGCAATGCCAGCATCAGGTGGTCGGACGGAGCGCTGATGTAGCGAACACGGTCCACCAGAAACCGCCGTGCCCACAATCCCGCCAGCCCGACGATCATCACGAATCCCGCGTAGACACCGAATGGCTGGACAAGCGCAACCCAGTGCCATACTGGCTCGGTGAAATAGCGCAGGTGGCGCAGGAGCACCACCAGCAGCGCGACATGAAAGATCCAGCCGAAGAGCCAGATCCACTTGTTGGAGCGGAACAGGCTCCGGAACAATGTCACCTCCATCAGCATGCGCAATGCAACGCCGCGGCGCGTGGTCGGCGCCGGCGGAATCGGGATCTTCAGCGGCTGCGGCGTGCGCGCATACACCCAGCATTTCCTGGCCACGCCGCCGACCAGCACCGCGACGGCAAAATAGAAGAGCAGCGCGTAGACGATCGTCAATGCGGACAACCGGGCCTCCGCGCGTCGCGGCTCACTCTAGACGCAGCCGGTCGGCTTGGGCAGTCCCGCATACTTGCAGGCCTGCTTGGCGGGGCCGTAGGGGTAGAGCACGTACAGGTACTTGCTGTTGCCCTTGTCGGCGCCCAGCTTCTTGCCGATCGCCTTGGTCAGCACCCGCACCGCGGGCGCAATCTGGTACTGCTCATAGTATTCGCGCAGGAAATTGATCACTTCCCAATGGCTTTCGGTGAGGTCGCAGTCCTCGAGTCGCGCCATTTCCTTCGCAACGTCCTCGCTCCAGTCGGCACGGTTCGCGAGATAGCCTTCCTCGTCGGTTTCAATGGTCTGGCCGTTCACTTCGATCGTCATGGCGCTTGTTCCCTTGGTTTCTAATCGGATTCAAATCCAGGATTGCACGGCGCTGTGCTCCACCACGAGATCCACGAAGCCCTCGTAGTCGACCAGGCGAACGCCGTCCATCACCCGGTTCTGCATGCCCCGCGCCTCGATATCGGGTCGGAGCGCATAGATCGCCACGCTGCCCATCGCCGTCTGCACGTCTTTCGCCACTGCGGTGCCCTGCGCCGCCGCGTACACGCCGTCCTCGATCAGCAGCACCGCGCTGCCCTGCCGGGCGAACTTGAGGCAGCAGCGAAGGGTGCCATTGTCGAAAGGCGACTTGTTGACCGTATGCAAAATCGTCATCGTTGTCGTCCTCAGAAGCTCAAGATCACGTCCTGGCTTTCCATGATCTCGGCCATTCGCTCGGCACTGACCATCTCGACGGGCACCACCAGGTCGGCCTCGACCAGGCCCCGCGCCTGCATCGCCTCCTGCTCCACATAGAGCTGGTTGACGTCGTAGTCGTCCAGCGCTCCGTAGGTCGGTGAGAAGTTCTTCATTTCCACGCCCTTGGTGTCCTCACCCTTCACCAGTTGGTAGACCCCGTCACCCAGGAACGCGACGCTCACGTTCTGGTCGAACGCCGCTCCGATCAGCACCACTTCGAGCGACTCGAGCGCGTAGATCGTTCCGTAGGGCGCTTTGCGGTTCACATAGAGGAATTTCTTCGCAACGCATTCTGCGTTCTCTGCGTCCATTCCCTTTTCCCTTGAATACCGCGTCAACCGCCGAAGACCACGAGGCGATCGGCCTGGATACCGGCCTCGATAAGCTGGCCCAGGCCCGAGATGCGGAAACCGGGTGCGATGTTGTCGGCGTCCTTGCCATTGCGCTTGGCTTCGCTCGCGTCCAGCAATCCGCGCCGCTGCGCGGCGGCGACGCACAGCACCAGGTCGAGCTTGTGCTGCGCGGCGAGCTCGCTCCAGCGCTTGACGATGTTGCGGTCGTCCTGGGGCGGAACGGTGAGGCGCGTCCCGTTATTCACGCCGTCGTGATAGAAGAACACGCGATAGATCTCGTGACCCATCGCCAAGGCGGCCTTGGTGAACTGATAGGCAGTGTCCGAGGCTTGGTGGGTGTACGGGCCCTCGTTGACCAGAACGCCGAGTTTCATGCCGCGCCCGGGGCTCAGAAGCGAATGTGCGCCGACGCGTTGAGGCTGTTACGCGAGCCGCGCCAGTTGTCGATGTGGAACTTGGTGAACGGCAGTCCGGTCATTTCAAAAAACCGCGGCCAGCCGATGCGCTCCACCCAGTCGCCGACCCGCTCCCAGTCGCGCGCGTCCTTCTTGTAGGTGTAGAGGATTTTCTTCACCACTGCGGCGACTTCGGGCCAGCGCGGCGGGTTGTTGGGCAGGCCGGCCGCGACCAGCTTCTGGAACATCGGCTTGGAGCGCGCGTTCGAGTTCTTCCCGCCCACCCAGATGGCGAGCTTTGAGTGCTCCGGATCGTTGATCTGCATCGGCGGGCAGGGGGGATAGCACGCGCCGCAGCAGATGCATTTTTTCTCGTCCACTTCGAGCGACGGCTTGCCGTTCACGATCGCCGGCCGGATCGCCGCCACCGGGCAGCGCGCAACCACCGACGGGCGCTCGCACACGTTGGCCACGAGGTCATGGTTGATCTTCGGCGGCTTGGTGTGCTGGATGTTGATCGCGATATCGCCCTGTCCGCCACAGTTGATCTGGCAGCAGGAGGTGGTGATGTGCACGCGGTTGGGCATCTCCTCCTTGATGAACTCCTCGTAGAGTTCGTCCATCAGCGACTTCACCACGCCCGAGGCATCGGTGGCGGGGATGTCGCAGTGTAGCCATCCCTGCGTATGCGAGATCATGGTCACCGAGTTGCCGGTGCCACCGACCGGGTAACCCGCGTCGTTGAAGGCCTGGATCAACGGGCCGACCTTGTCGGAACTGGACACCATGACTTCCATGTTCGAGCGGATGGTGAATCGCACATGGCCTTCGCCATACTTGTCGATGATGTCGCACAGCAGGTTGATCTCGTAGGGACCGAGCTGGCGCTGCGTGCCGACGCGCACCGTCCAGATCTCGTCGCCCGAGTAGGCGACGTGATGCAGCACTCCTGGTCGCGGGCGGTCGTGGTATTTCCAGTTGCCGAAGTTCTTGACCATCAGCGGATGCATGTACTGCACGCCGTCGGGGCACCCGCTTTCGATCGGCGTGCGCATCTTCTTTCTTTCCACTGCTACCTGTGCTTGGGCCACGGCCATCTCCTCAGGCAACCGGCTGCGGGTGGCGGTCGATCCACTTCTGCGCTTCCTGATCCCAGTCGTCCAGGCGGACGTAGGAACTGGTACGGGGATGGGCGATCATGTTCGGGTCAACGTCGATGCCGATACCTTCCAGGAAATTCGCCAACCCGATCCGCTCGATCATCTCGCCACAGCGCTCGTGCTCCAACCCGTTTTCCGCCCAGTAATCGATCACCGTCGCGGCAAGGTCGCGCAGTTTGTCGTAATCCTCGTCGGTGTCCATCTTCATGAACGGCACGATCACCGTGCCCATGGTGTCGCCGATCTTGAGCGTGCGCTTGCCGCCAATGAGCAGCGTGATTCCGCGATCCTTGCCGGGCTTCAGCGCCTTGGTCATGACATTGATGCAGTGCATGCAGCGCACGCAGCTCTTGTTGTCCACCTCGAGGGTGTCGTCGTCGTTGAGGGACAGCGCCTTGGTCGGGCAGCGCGCGATCACGTTATCGATCGTGTACTTGCGGCCGTGCCCGTCGACATAGGCCTTGACCTCCTTCTGGTCGACCTGCATGTCGTCGCGCCAGGTGCCGATCACCGCGAAATCCGCGCGCTGTATGGAATTCATGCAGTCGTTGGGACAGCCCGAGACCTTGAACTTGAACTTGTAGGGCAGCGCCGGCCGGTGCATGTCGTCGATGAAATTGTTGACCAGCGTGCGGTGAATGCGGTGCTCGTTGGTGCACGACTGCTCGCAGCGCGCCGCGCCCACGCAAGACATGGCCGTGCGCACGCAGGGACCCGCGCCGCCCAGGTCGAAACCGTACTCGTTGATTTCGTCGAAGAAGTGCTGGGTATTCTCCGTCGTGGTGCCGATGAACATGATGTTGCCGGTCTGGCCGTGGAAGGCGATCAACCCGGACCCCCATTTGCTCCAGGAGTCGGAGAGCTGGCGTAGCACCTTGGTCGTGTAGTGGTTGCCGGCCGGCGGCTGCACCCGCAGCGTGTGGAATTCCTTGGACTCGGGGAACATGCTGGCGACTTCGGAGAAGCGCGGGATGATGCCCCCGCCGTAACCGAACACCGAAACCGTGCCGCCTTTCCAGTAACCGATGCGCGTCTTGTACGAATGCTCGAGCTGGCCCAGCAGGTCGACCATCATGTTGTTGTCGTGCGCGAGCCGCTTCAGCCCAGTGACGAAACTCGGCCAGGGGCCACTTTCGAGCTGGTCGAGCATCGGCGTCGGATGGAACGCCTTGGTCGACTTCCTTTCCGAAGGAACGTAGGTGCTGTGCCGCTCGGGATTTTTGGGTGGCTTTTGCAGGTCGGACATGAAGTCTTCCTCCGGGAAAGGCAATCGCGGTGACGACAGTGTAGCGACGCATAGGAACGCACACTGACAAGTCATTGGAGGTACCCACGATCGGATGCCCCCCCCTTTGGAGATAGACCTTTCCGTCGCATATTTCAGAAAACGTTTTGTTTTCCGGCAGTTGTGGTCGTTCTGCCGACAATCGTCGCGCCGCAGGCAGCCGATGCTGCGCGCATCGGCATTCTCTCCGTCATGCCGATGCGGTACGTTCTTCTCCCCCTGACCTCGAATGCAGACCGCCGCGCTTGAATACGCCACTCGCCGCCGCCGCTGAAGACCCGTTTGCGCTGGACCAGCCGCAGGCGTACGCCCGCTGGCGCGAGCGCAAGCTCGAGCGCTATCCGCGCCGGGTCGAGGACCTGGTCGTGGAAGTGCGCGATCCGCGCAACCCTCGCCAGAGCGAGATCGCGGCAATCCAGCGCATCATCGGTCTTGCAAACATGGCGGTCTACGTGAGCGCTTTCGCTGGCGTCGCCGACCGGCAGCTTCCACGCCGGCTGGGCGAGAGGCTCGGACTGCTACGCGTTGCCGGAAATCCATTCGCGGACGAGGACGGCATCAGCGCACTCGAAGCGACGCCGGAAAAATCGGCGCTTGGATATATTCCCTATTCGAACCGTCGCCTGCTGTGGCACACCGATGGTTATTACAACACCCAACAGCAACGCATCCGTGCGTTCATCCTGCACTGCGTGCATCCGGCCACCGTCGGTGGCGAAAACTGCCTGCTGGATCACGAGATCGCCTACATCCTGTTGCGCGAC
The DNA here is from genome assembly GCA_039935875.1 of Casimicrobiaceae bacterium. Lineage (GTDB taxonomy): Bacteria > Pseudomonadota > Gammaproteobacteria > Burkholderiales > Casimicrobiaceae > VBCG01. The sequence goes on along the minus strand of JBDTJK010000286.1, from coordinate 14,227 downwards.
GCCAACCCGGATTACGTCAAGGCGCTGTGCCGCCTTGACGCCATGACGATTCCCCCCAACGACTCCGCAGGCATGGCACCTCGCCCGGCCGTTTCCGGTCCGGTGTTCGCGACCGACGGCGGCGCGTTGCACATGCGCTACACGGCGCGCACACGCAGCATCGAATGGCGCACCGACGAGACGCTGCGCGCCGCCCTGCAGTTTCTCAACCAGATCCTCGACGCAAAGTCGCCCTACGTGTTCACGCTGCGCCTCACGGGCGGGCAGGGCTTGGTGTGCAACAACGTGCTGCACGGCCGCAGCGCCTTCACGAACGCGGAGGCCCCGGCTCCGGGGCGGCTCGTTTATCGCGCTCGCTATTTCGATCGCGTCGCGGACGGCGTCGCCACGCTCGGCCCGTTCCAACAAGACAACGCTGGTGACGAATGAAATACATACCCCTCAAGTACATCAAGGAAGACCCCAGCGTAGGCAATGCCGACAGCAGCGAGGACGCGAAGGAGTCGACCGGCATGCTGGAGCGTCTGGTCGCCGACCTGCGCGGCCAGTTCGCGCGGCTCTCTCCCAGCGCGGAATCCTTGCGGCGTGCGGACATCCTTTTGCAACTCGGCCGCGCGCTGGTGCGGCTGGAGCAACAGTCCGAAGCCTGGGACGCCGCGCGCGCGGCCTTCGATCTCTACATGGCCGAGCTGGCGTGGGAAGGCGCCGTGCAAGCATGCGACATCCTTTTCCTCGCCGACCAGCCCGATTCGCTTCCGGCACTGGGGAATGGCATCTGGCTCGCCGTCACCTACCCGGTCGACCCCGAGTTGAGCGTGGCTTTGCTGCAGCGGGTGGTCGAGGAGACGCCGCCGGAATCCGACGGCGCAGCGGTGGCCGCGATCACGGCCTTCTACCTGGTCGATCTGCGGGCCGGCGAACCGCAACGCGAGCACCTGCTTATCTACGTCAATCAGTTGCTCGCCACGGTTGCGCGCCGGCACAGCGGCGTCGACGGACAACAGGCTTTCGACAAGTGGATTGTGGACATGGAACTCAACGATCCCGAACGGTTCCTGCCGCGCCTGCGCAACATCGTCGACGTGCTGGTCCAGGACGACTGGTGGTTCGATCGCGACGCCCTCCAAGCCGCGCTGCCGACGACATAGGCGAATGGCGCCTGCACGCATGGCATTCGGCAGCAACGAAACCGTTGAGGGTGACGTCGTGGATGCGGTGTTCGCAATCACCTGTCGCAGTCTGCCCGTCGACCATGCATGGGCCCTGTCGCAGGCGGTCGCGAATGCGCTGCCGTGGTTTTCCGGCGAGCCGGATACCGGCCTGCATACCATTCATGGTGCGACCTCCGGCAGCGGCTGGATGCGGCCGGAAGGTGCGGACGCGCTGCTGCAGCTTTCGCATCGCGCAAAGCTGGCACTGCGCCTGCCCGCGCATCGCCTCGAGGATGCCGCCGCCTTGCTCGGACACACGCTCGAAGTCGCTGGCTGGCCGCTGCACGTCGACCGGCTCGCAGTGCGATCGCTTTCGCGGATCACAACCCTGCACGCGCACAGCGTCGTGTTCGCCGCCGCCGATGCCGACGACGAAATCGCTTTCGTATCCGCCGCAGAGGACGAGTTGCGCACGCTCGGGATCGTTCCCGCAACCCTGCTGTGCGGCCGCGCGACGCCGATTGCTACCCCGGCGCAGGTCTACCAGACCCGTAGCCTGATGCTCGCCGGGCTCACGCGGGCACAATCGCTGGTGCTGCAGCGGCGCGGAATGGGCGTCGAGCGCCGGCTCGGCTGCGGTATCTTCATTCCCCACAAGGACATCGGCGACCTCCATTCCAGGTCGGATTGATCACAGAGGAGGCGCGTATGGCCTACGAAATCCAGGGCAAAGTGATCGAAGCCACGCAGACGGGATTCCTGCTGTCGCCGGAGGACTGGGACAGGGATGTCGCGGAGGCGATCGCGGTCGCGGAAGGCTTGAGTCTCACCCAGGACCATTGGGACGTGATCGAGTACCTGCGTGATGCATACTTCAACAACAACGCCGAGCAGCCAAACAACCGCGCGATCCTGAAGGCGATGCAGGAAAAGTGGCCCGACCGGAAGGTGGACAACAAGACGCTGTTCGATCTCTTCCCGGGCAACCCGTCCAAGCAGGCGGGCATGGTTGCCGGGCTGCCGGAGAGTCTGCGCAAAGGTGGCTACTGACCGGCGTCAGTCGTAGTGCCTGCGCTGCGCGCGCCTGCGCCCCGCCTGCTGCACCACGCCTCCGCGGATGTTGTAGGGCGAAACGAGTTCGAAGCGCCCGTACTTGGGGTTGAGCGGCGCCAGATAGCGCCGCTCACCGTCGATGACCAGCTGCCGGAAAAAGACATCTCCGGCAAACTCGACGATCACGTACGACCCGTCGTGCGGCACGTGGCCCGGATCGACGATGACCACACAGCCATCGGCGAATTCGGGCGCCATGCTGTCGCCGAGTACGCGCAACGCGTAGGGTTCGAGCTTGCTGCAGCTGTCGGAAGACATGCTCAGCTATCCTGGCTTTCGTTGCCGGACGGTTTTTTGCGGTGAAAATGGATCACCGTGTCCTCGCTCGCCGCTTCGTCGGCGTAATGCGGGCGGGAGTTCATCGACATTCCCGCGGCCTGCGCAAGCTCGCGTTCGCGCGCGCTGATCAGCGCCAGGCACTGCCGAAGATCCTGGATGGTCCCGTCGGAGAGCGGGTGGCGCATACCCTGCGGTGTCGCGGTGTCCCGGATCACGCAGGCAAGCGTCAGTTTCACCGCCTGCAGGATCCGTTCTTCAATGGAATGCTCCGCTTCTGTCATCGCGCCTGCCTCAAAGGTCCGACCACATGCGGATCAGGTTCAGGTAGGCTGCATTCACCTGCGCGGTTTCCGCAGCGTCGGGTGCGCGTTGCAACAGCGTCTCCCGCGCCCCGTTGAGTCCGTAGAGCAATTCGCGCTGGCCGCAATCGCGAATCAGGCTCTGCACCCAGGTAAGCGCGACCAGACGCTCGCCTCGCGTGACCGGATTGACATGGTGAATGCTGCCCGCGGGGTACAGGACCGCGTCGCCCGCAGGAAGTTTCACCTCCTGGTCGCCCGCAGGCGAACGGATCACGAGTTCGCCACCGTCGTACTCCTGCGGCCCGCTCAGGAAGATCGTGACCGCGATATCTGAACGGTACTTGATGCCGTCGGCGCCCATGACTGGATCGTCGAGGTGATCGCCGTAAGCCATGCCGGAACGGTAACGCGCGTACAGCGGGCTTGCCGCGTGCAGGGGCATCGCCCCGGCACGATAGACCGGATGGCGCACGAGTCCGCCCATCACGACTCGACTGATGCGTGCGGCATCCGCCGTGTCGCCTTCGACCTCCTGATTGTTCTTCACGCGGCGCGCCGCCGCGCCCGCCGAAAGTCGACCCTCGACGAAATGCGCGTCGGCGAGCCAGTCGCGCACGAGCGTCAACTCGTCGGGCTTGAGAACGCGGGGAATGGGCAGGAGCATTGGTCAGCTGGTTCAGGCGAAGCAGATCCAGGTGGTGGCAATGTACTTGACGCCGTGTTCCAGGATGACGCCGCGATGCACGTGGGTCCAGAACGGCGGGAACACCAGGAGCTTGCCCTGCTGGGGCCGGATCACCACGTCCTGCAGCGGGAATTCGGTCCCGCCGCCCGGCCCCGGAACATCGTTCAAGTACCAGATCGCCACGAACTGGCGATCCCGAAACGGTCCGGGTCCGGCATCGACGTGCCAGTGGTAATACTCGCCGGGCAGCGTCCGCTGCAGGTTGTAGCCGATGTCCTTGAACGCGTTGCTGGCAAAGAACGGGAATTCGAGCGCGAATTCATTGAACGTGGCGACGAGCTGCTGCGACAGCGTCCGGTCGATGTCGCACCAGTCGTCGCGCCCGCTGATGCGCAGGTCCGTCGAACGCTTGACCTCTGGCATCTCTTCGCCCGCTTGGCCGATGCGACCGGGAACCTGCTGGTCGGCGCGGTCCTCGAAACGCCGGATCGCCTCGATGCAGACGTCGGCGGGAAGCGCTCCGATCATCTCGTAGATGAAGCTGAGCGGCTTGACTTCGCGGATGCGCGCGCTGGAAAACGTCATCGCTCACCCATGCAGCAGCGCGGTGTTCTGCATTTCGCCGGACGCGTCCACATCCACGCCGGTGGTGCCGGGTACGCGCAGGGCAATGTACGCGGCCATCAGCATCGCGGTCGTCTGGTTGCCGTTGATGATGCTGGTCAGGAGCTTGTCCGCGACGATCTGGCAACGCTGCAGCTGGTCGGGCCGCTGCACGAACTCCCGGCTCATCTGCCAGCCCCGATCCATATCGCGGTCCAGCTTGGCATTGAACTCGGCCGCCTGGCGCAGCACGTCATCCGGCACGTCGACCGCGTAGACCTGCTCCGCGATGACGATCTTGAAGCGCATCAGGAAGCGTCGAAGTCCTTCTCGGCCAGCACCTTCCAGTGGGCTGCCGCGACGGGGTCGCGGACGACACCCACGCCCTTTTCGTACATCGACGCGAGCATCGATCGCGATCCGGCGAGTCCCTGATCGGCTGCAAGCCTGAACCACCGCGCGGCTTCGGCGGGGTCGGATTTCGTGCATTCGCCCTGGAAATACATGAATCCCAGGCCGTGCTGCGCCAGCGCATCCCCCTGCTCGGCGGCGGCACGCATCCACCTGACCGCCGTCGCGCAATTCTTCACCATTCCCAGCCCTACCTGCGCCATGATCGCGACGCGATACTGCGCGCGCGGATCGCCCCGCTCGGCCAGCGGCTGCAGCAGTTGCATCGCCCGCGCGAATTCCTTGGCCTCGAAAGCGGCAACGCCGCTCGCCATTTCGATGTCCAGTCCCGGCATGTTTCCTCCGCGGGGCTATTATCGCCGAATCAGTTGAAGCCCACTACCCCATGGCCATCATCAGCAGTCGACCGGCGATCGCTCTCGTCAAAACCCGCTGGCGCAACAAGAAACCCCGGACCCTCGCCGACCGCGCCAGCGTAATCGGCGCGAACGTGTGGAAAATCGCGCTCGAGATATTCAAGCACATGGAAAGGGATGGCTTCCGATTCGGTTCCGACCGGATGGTCACCGACGTCCTCGCCGAGTTCATCGCCTTTCTCGTCCAGCTCGTCGATCGGGCGGTGTACGGCAGGTTGAACGAAGCCGACCGCGCCACGCTCATCGGCGAAGTGGCCCGCCACCTGGCGGCGACCATGGAAAACAACCAGCAGGACCTCTTCGGCCCTGGCGAGTACCGCGAGCCTTTTGTCGCCCTGCTCAACGCGCGCTTCGGCGAGTACGCCGAGTTCGTGTTTCGCGATGGCGAACCGCCGCTTCCCTGCCTGCTATTTCTTGCATCCAAGGTATCTGACGCGATGGCGAGCGGTGACAACAAGTGGGTGGTCGAACAAGTCATGGACGTCGAAGCCCCGGAAATGCTGCCGCTCGTGCGCAAACTGGTGGATATGACTGTGGATGCGGCTCCCGCTAGCGAATGACGGCCGTACCCGCCTGCGCCTCGCAGTTGTCGAGCAGCGCGTACAACGCCGACTCCCGGCTGGCCGGGTCGAGAGCGAGCAGTTCTCCGGCCGTCGCCAGCCAGCGTTCGCTGCCCTCGTTCACGACCGTCGCTAGCCGATGCGTCGTGCCATCGCGGAGAAACTCCTCGTAGGCTTCGAGCGCCTGCGGAAACATCTGGCGCCGCGGCGCGTCGAGGCAGGCAAAATGGAAATGCAACGCCGCCGGGTTGGCGCGCGCGAGGAGTGCCGGCAGTGTCGACAGGCAGTCCGCGAGCAGGTCGCGGATCGCGCGCAATGCGGGCTCGCCGCGCGTGCGCGCCGCCGCCGTCGTCATTTCCTGCCACGCAACGCCCAGGCGCTCGCCCGCCATTGCCTCGCCCACCTCGTGCAGGATCATGGATTCCGCTTCGTTGTCGGCCATGCGCCGCAATGCTTCATCGGCGTCGCCGTCGAAATCGTAGCTCGCAAGCGCTCGTGCCATGGCATTGGCCCGTTTGTGCAATTGCCACTCCTCGATTTTTTCCCAGAGGTAACGGCGGACCGACTCCATGCGAACGAAAACAGTGCGGCCCTGGAGCATTGCGGGCGGCGCGGCCAACTCGCGCGCGAGTTCGCGCGAAGAAATCAGGATGGTCAGCCCTGCGCGCTCCTCGATCCGAAGCAGCCGTCCAAGAAAGAACAGCGGCTTGCGGAAGCGCCCATAGCCCGCGCTGTACACGCAACCCTGCGGCAGCAGTTCCCGATTGGCGGTATCCGCGTCAAATGGATCGAGCGCTCCGCCGGCAAGTGGCAGCGGCGCGAATGCCTCGGCTTCGAGGTCGTTCCATGCGCGCTCGCGCGTGTCCAGCCATGCGCCCAGTTCGTCCCTGGAAAGGGTGTGGCTGAACGGCAATCCACGCTCCCAGCGATAGTACTCGCGCATCTTCAGCAGAAACGTGCAGAGCCCGTAGTCGCCCGCGTAGCAGGCATCGGAGATGTCGCAGTTGCGCTGCACCGCGACGGTGAGTCTTCGAAGATCGTTGCCCATCGCGGAAGCTTATAATAAGCAGGCTACATCTTCGCTGGCGAAGTCTGATGGTCACGACGAAGTATCCAAAACCTCAACTAACCCTCGACATGCGAGGCTCGGCCTGCCCGGGGCCGCTCCTCGCTGCCAAACGCCTGCTCGATGACCTGCCGGACGCGAGAGCGATTTGTGAAAGCGCCATTTTGGCGCGATCATAGGCCTTTCCCCAACGCCGTCGGAGGTCCACATGTTCGAAGCGCTCGCCGTCCCTTTCGGCGCCAAGATGCTGTTCAACACCGTCAAGCTCAAGCCGGACGTGGCAATGGAAGATGTCGAACTCGCCATCGGCGAGATGTGCAACGTCGTCAAGGACACCTACGGGAACGAGAAGGGCGGTTTCTGCGGCGGACAGGTATTCAAGTTCTCGGGCTTCGCCTCGCCCGAAGGCTCGCTGGGCGAGATCAAGCCCGCCGACGCGCATATCGCGATAGTCACCTACTGGCGCTCGTTCGAGCAGCACGAACGCTCGCACGCGGACAAAATCTTCAACGAAAAATTCGCGGCGCTGGCCGAGATGTGCATCGACAGCCAGGAACTGAGCTACGACATGCTCTGGCAGGGCGCGCCCGAACCTGGATAGCGGCCGCTTTCGCGATCACGCAGGCGTTATCAGCTTGCGCAATGCCGCCGTCGCAGCGACAGCCTCAATCGCGCGGACAAGCGGTCGTGTCGGAGGGTACCTTTCCGACCAGCAGCAGGAAGTTCTCGAACGGTCCCATGTTGCCCATCGCCTCCATCATCGGTCCGTCGAAGCCCAGGCGTCTGAACATCATTCCCGCCATCGGGCCATATTCACCCTTGCCCATTTCGACCCAGCGGGCCGACTCGGCCTTCATGACGTAATCAGCGTCGCCGTCCAATTTCGTGGTTTCGATGGCTCCCCCGTAGACGCATGCCGCCTTGCCATCCTTGAGGGAAATCCTCATTTCGGCAGTGGGCTTGTCGCCGCAGTCGGAGCGGTAGACCTGCATGACCTTGAAGCCGCGCCCCTTGTCGTTCTTGACCCAGCCGCTTTCGACCAGCTTGTCGGTAAGCACGGGGTCCTTGTTCCACGCATCGCAGGCGTCCTTCGCCCAATCGCCCGACATTAGCATCGGCGCGGCGAGAACCGGTCCGGCGAACGCCATCGCGATCAGCGAGGCGATCAACGCATTGGCGCGCATACATTCTCCCAAGTATGCGGCGGGCGTGATGACACCCGCCGCGTCCGACGCGGGTCGGCGAACCTCAGAACTTCCTGTTGTAGGCAAGCCCGAACTGGTATTGCTTCATCGCGATGGTTTCGGTCGTCGTCTGCGGCAGGCCGAATCCAACCAGGAGGCTCGAGCCGGTGACCGACTTGTTTTGCGCGAACATGAACGCGCCGGTGATCTCCGAGACATTGTCGAGGCGCCACGTCGCACCCGCCGTCCACTGGTTCTGGACCACCCCCGGCGCGATGATGTTGAAGGTCACGTCCTGCGAGCGGATCGGGTTGTCCGTGTGGTTGTAGCCGCCGCGAATCGTCAACTGGTCGCTGATGTCGTACTGGACGCCGATCTTCCAGACGTCGACGTTCTGCCAGCCGAAGCCCGCTCCACTGTCGGCGCCGAGGCAGTACTGCGGTTGACCGCCACCCATCGGCGGCGGCGGGCAGTACCCGATCGACGCGCTCGGGTTGTTCACCGACGGCACGTCATCGTAGAAGATGCGCTGGTAATCGACCGCGACCAGCAGCGGCTTGACCGGACGCAATGCCGTGCCGATGGTGAAACTCGACGGAATGTCGAAGCCGCCACCTTGTGCGAACAATCCCTTGTACTTGTCGAAATTGCCCATGCTGATCTTGGTCGAATACGTGGCGGCCACCGCGAACTGCTCGGTGAGCTGGCCCATGTAGCCGATGCGCACGCCGGCACCCCAGGAGTCGTCGTGGCCGTTGTTGGTCACATTGCCGGGGCTGGAGGAAAACCCCGGGTTGTCGAACGCCTGCAGGCCGTCGGCCGAGAACCGTTGGTAGGCGATCAGCGGCGCGATGCCCACCGAATGACCCTTGGTGAACTGCCACGACGCGTACGGGGCGAAGATGACCTGCATCAGATCGACGCCGAGTTTGCCGCTGCCGCATAAAAGGTTGTACGGCGCGCCCTGCCCGCCGCGAAACTGCGAGCACGCGCTCTGCGCGGTGATCTGCCCGCCGGGATAGTCGGTGTTCATTCCGCCGTTCCCGTAAACGGTCAGGCCGAGCGCGATATTCGGACTGTACTTCCAGTTGATGCCGATTTCGGGAATGAAGAAATTATTGCTGCCACTGTCGGCATAGCCATCGATGCTGGCGGGCCCGGAATCCGAGCGCGATGCATTGCGGCGCGGCGAGAACCAGGACATTCCCACTTGCCATTGATTGTCCATGAACGCCGCCGACCCCGGATTCACCGCGCCGGAAAAGGGTTCCATCGCAACGGCGGAGGCGGCACCTCCCATGCCGAGCGACTTCATGCCGTACCCATTGGCAAAATAGCCGTCAGTCGCCTGTGCGGCGAACGGCACCATCGCAGCGAGCGCCACAATCATTCTTGTTTTCACGTTAGCTCCCTAGGGAAAACTCGTTGACTTCGGCGCACTGCGCCGTCCTCCGGACCGCGCTCTTAAATGAACAGACTCACATCGGCGTCGCGCGCCATCGGCAGGAAACTCGCGGCGCCGACATATTCCGTGACGTCGGCAACGAAATCCTTGCGCTTGTATCCGAACAGGTCGACGGTCATCTGGCAACCGATCAGGTTCACGCCGGCCTCGACGCAGAGTTCGCGCAGCTCGGCAATTTCCGCCACGCCGTTGTTCCTGATCGTCCGCTTCATCATCGTGGTGGAAAACTTCTGGAATCCCGGGACATTCGACTGCACGACGTTCGGGATCTTCCAGCCGATCGACTTGAACCATTCCGGCCCGAAGGGCATCTTCATCGGCATCGCGGGATTGCCGAGCGGACTCACGCGCAACGAGGACAGGTCCTTCTTGAGGAGCTCGAGCCCGTAGAACGTGAAGAACATCGACACGTTCCAGCCGAGTGCCGCGGCGGTCGACGCCAGGATGAAGGGCGGATATGCCCAGTCCAGCGTTCCCTTGGTGGCGATGATGGTCATCGACGGCACCTTGGCCGCCTTGAGCGCCGCGAGCTTCGCCTCCAGCCGCTCGTCGAGTATCGCGTCGACGCGCTCGGCGATGGCGCGGTCGAGATCGGCGTCGGTCGGGAGTACAGCCCTCTTTTCGGCTTGCATTTCCATGGGTATCCTTTCCGTTCGGCTCATTCAGGCTGACACATGCACATGCGAACGGTTGGCGCGAGCGCGCGAACCGGCTACCTGCCGGCTACTTTTTCTGCATGAAGAAGACGAAGGTCTTGTTCTCCTCCGCCGACGCGAGCAACGGATTACCGGTCTGGGTCGCGAACGCCTGCATGTCCTTGACGGACCCCGGATCCGTCGCCACCACCTTCAGCACCTGACCGGTGGAAAGGTCGTTCAGCGCTTTTTTGGTCTTGAGGATCGGCAGCGGGCAGGACAGCCCACGCGCGTCCAGTTCCTTGTCAAAATCCACTATTGTGACCTCCAAGGTTGCGATCGCCGGACCCGCGTCCGCGCCGGATCCGCACAAATATCCGGCGCGGTGCGCGCCACGAACCCACCGCCACCACAAGCCTCGCAGTGGCGCTCGACGCCCGGCTAAGTCCCATTAGGCCGCCACCGACCCGAAGGCGTATATAGCCGAAATGGGTAGTTCTCCTACCCCTAAGGAGTAGTACAGGTCGAATCATAATACGGCTGTCGTGCGAGCGCCGTTTGTATACTGGAAGACTCGCCCGCCGCGCTTGCCCCCGAGAGCCCCCGCGCCATGAGTGACGCCCTGTCCTACCTTGTCAAGGCCCGCCCGGAGGCAATGGGCGCGTATTTCAGGTTTCTCAAGGACGCCGGTTCGCGCCTCGATCCGAAGACGCGCAACCTCATCTCGGTGATCACCAAGGTGCACGCACAGACCGAGAACGGGCTGCGACAGTACCTGAAGCGCGCGCTGCGCGAGGGTGCCACGGCCGACGAGGTGCTCGACGCGCTGATGATGGCCTTTCCGGCGCTGGGTCTGGCCAAAATCATCTGGGCGATCGACGTGATCCTGCGCATGGACCTTCCCGAATTCCAGCTCGCCGGTGCCGACGCCGACGGCGAGGTGAACACGGATGCGGCGGGGGCGCAGTGGCACGACGTGGCACCCATCAGCGCCGTGAAAGCGGGCAAGACTTCGTATTTCGATTGCGATGGTCGCAGCCTGTTCGTATTCCGCAAGGGTTCCACGCTCAAGGTGTATGACAGCCGCTGCCCGCACGAGGTCACCAACATCCCTCACTTCGCACTGCAGGGATCCAGGCTCACCTGCCCCAAGCACGGGTGGGCGTTCGACATCGAGACCGGACGCTGCATCGACAAGGGCGATCGTCCGCTCACCGAGTTCCCGCACCGGATCGAGAAGCGCCGCCTGCTCGCTCGCTGGTAACCGCATCCGAGCGGCTGGCCATTGCACGGGAATCAACCCGGACCGGCTCCAGCGGTGACATCATCGTGATCGTTTTGTTGCCGCGCAGTCGCTGCACACCCCGCGGGTGCCAGCGCGCGTGCCCGCGCCCATTGCGCGAATGGGCGTAGGTGTGCTGCGTCAGCGCCTCCGGCGTCACACACTGCAGCGTGGCCAGCGGATGGCTCGGCGCGCAGGTCACCTGCAGCGCGTCCTCGCAGCAGGAATCGGTGACCAGCGAAGGAAGGTGGGAATCGCCTTCGCTGTTGACGGCGGTGCTGCGCGGGAATGACCGCGGTGCTGCGATCTCGCGGCGGCCGCCTGCTACGATTCGCGCATCCCAACGCTGCAGGGCCCGATCATGCGATTTTTCATTCATCAAGCGCGGCACGCGGCGATGCTGTCGTTGCTTGCCGGATGCGCTTTGGTTTCCGCTGTGGCCAATGCGCAGATCAGGATCGGCCTGATGGTGTCGGCCACCGGTCCCACATCGGCCATCGGCCTGCCGCAGAAGAACACCGGCGAAATCCTGCCGCGCAAAATCGCTGGCATGAGCGTCGAGTATTTTTCGCTGGAGGACGGCGGTGACACGACGCGCGCGGTGCAGAACATCAGGAAATTGATCACCGAGGACCATATCGACGCGCTGATCGGCCCGTCGACGACACCCAACGCGTTCGCGATCCTCGACATCATCGCCGACAACAAGCTGCCGATGATGGCCACGGTCGGCACGTCGGCAATCGTCGAGCCGCTGGACGCAAAGAAACGCTGGGTATTCAAGACCACGCAGAACGACGAGCTTATCGCCGCAGCGCTGGTGGCGCAGATGCACAAGGCCGGTGTCGGCAGCGTCGCTATGATCGGATTCAACGACGCGTACGGCGAAAACTGGTTCAAGGTGTTCGCAGACCTTGCGACCCGCGCTGGCATCCGCATCACCGCCACCGAGCGTTACGCGCGCACCGACCAGAGCGTCACCGGGCAGACGCTGAAGCTGATGGCGACGCATCCGGACGCGGTGTTGATCGCGGCGGTCGGCGGCCCTGCCGTGTTGCCGCAGGCGGCGCTGGTCGATCGCGGTTACAAGGGGGGCATCTACCAAACGCATGCAGTGGCGACCGATGATTTCATCAAGCTCGGCAAGGACAAGGTCGAAGGCACGATCCTCGCTGCGGGCCCGATGCTGGTGATCGACGAAATCCCCGATGCCAATCCCACCAAGAAGGTGGCCAGCGCCTATATCGCGCTTTATCGCGCGCGTTTCGGCACGCTTCCGGCGACGTTCGGCGCCAACACCTGGGATGCGGGATTGTTGCTCGAGCGCGCGATTCCGGTCGCGCTGCGCACGGCGAAGCCGGGCAGCGAAGCGTTTCGGGTTGCGTTGCGCGACGCGCTGGAGAACGTGCATGGCGTCGTCGGTTGCCAGGGCGTGTTCGACATGTCGCCCACCAACCACAACGGCATGGACGAGCGAGCGCGCGTACTCGCCACCGTCAAGGGTGGCAAGTTCCGCCTGCTGGCCGAATAGGCGGCGCGACCTCGCGCATGCATATCGTCGGGGTGTTGCTGGCAGCCGGCAGCGGAAGCCGATTTGGCGGCGACAAGCTGCGACATCCGCTGGCGCCTGAGCGGGATGCCGCAGCGCCACCGCAGGCGAGTCGGGTGCCGATGGGCGTAGTCACCTGCCGCAAGCTGGTCGACGCGCTGTCCGAGACGATTGCCGTCGTTCGCACGACGGACGTTGCGCTGGACGCGATGTTGCGCGACGCCGGCGCGCGCGTCATAGCCTGCGCCGATGCGGGACTCGGAATGGGACACAGTCTCGCTTGCGCAATCGCCGCGACCGCCGATGCCGATGGCTGGGTGGTGGCGCTGGGCGACATGCCTTGGGTGCGCCAAGCCACGATTCGCGCGCTCGCCGACGCATTGCGCGGCGGCGCGTCGATCGCGGCGCCGTGGCACCGCGGGCAGCGCGGCAATCCCGTGGCATTTGCGGCTGCCCACGGACCGGCGCTGATCGCACTGCGCGGCGACCGCGGTGCGCGCGACCTGCTCGCGGCGCACGCAGCGGTGATCCGACGAGTCGACGTGGACGATGCCGGCGTGCTGCGCGATGTCGACGTCGGTGCCGACCTGTAAAGCGGCGGCTCAGCCCGTCGCCAGCGGCGTTACCCAACGCACGATCGACGCCGAATCCATCGCACCCGATTGGCGCGCCACTTCCTTGCCCTGGCGAAACACGATCATCGTTGGAATGCTGCGGATCGCATAGCGCGCGGCGATTTCCTGGGCTGCCTCGGTGTCGAGCTTGGCGAAGCGCATCCGCGGCTCGAGTTCGGCCGCCGCCTTGGCAAACTGCGGCGCCATCATCTTGCACGGCCCGCACCACTCTGCCCAGAAATCGACGACGACGGGAATGTCGTTGCGCGTGACGTGAGCGTCGAAACTGGCGGCGGTCAGAACCGCCGGATGCGCGTCGAACAGCGCCTGCTTGCAGTTGCCGCACACCGGCGCGGCGCCGAGCCGCTCCTGCGGGACGCGGTTGGTCGTGTCGCAATGGGGGCAGACGATGTGCAGGCTGTCGTTCATCAGGTGCTTTCGGAAAACAGGCCGATTGTCCTCTCCACGTGGATGCGCGGCCCCCGTTTCACAAGTCCCGGCGTGGACGTGGCCGCCACGATGACTTCCCCGAGGCCACCGATTGCTTGCACGCCTCGCGAGGGCGGGCGCACCGGTTTGCTAGATTCGGGGTTGCCGCAACCGGCGTCAACCAGGAGTGCAGGGTGGAAGTACGCGCAGCAGTCGCACACAAGGCGGGCGCCGCGCTGGTGATCGAGACCGTCACGCTCGACGGTCCGCGCGCCGGCGAAGTGCTGGTCGAGATCAAGGCCACCGGCATCTGCCATACCGACGAATTCACGCGCTCCGGCGCCGATCCCGAGGGGCTGTTCCCGGCGATACTCGGGCACGAAGGAGCGGGCGTCGTCGTCGATATCGGTCCCGGCGTGACCAGCGTGAAGAAGGGCGATCACGTGATCCCGCTGTACACGCCTGAATGCCGGCAATGCAAGT
>JBDTJK010000285.1:0-8860 GCA_039935875.1 Casimicrobiaceae bacterium | reverse complement strand
CGCTCGGCGTTGCTGCGGCGGACACTGCGCGCGATACGGGCGAGGCAGGCGTCGAATGAACGCACCGATGCGCGTGCTGGTCACGGGCGGCGCCGGCTTCATCGGCATGCATGCGGCGCTGGCGCTGGCCGGGCAAGGTGCGCAGGTGATCGCGATCGACAACTTCGATGCGTACTACGACGTCGAGCTGAAGCAGGCACGGGCGTGGAAGCTCGCGCGCGCCGCGGACATCGAATTCCGTCGCGTCGACCTCGCGGACGCCGCCGCGACCGAAGAGCTCTTCGCGCAGGGGGCGTTCACTCATGTCGTGCACCTCGCCGCGCAGCCAGGAGTGCGCTATTCGCTGAGCAATCCGGCCGCATATCTGCGCAACAACATCGACGCGTTCGGCAACGTGCTCGAAGGCTGCCGCCACGCGCAGGTCGCGCACCTGGTCTACGCGTCGTCGTCGAGCGTCTATGGCGCGAACCACGTGCTGCCGTTCTCCGAGGACCAGCCGACCGATACACCGGTCAGCCTGTATGCCGCAACCAAGAAGTCGAACGAGCTGATGGCGTACAGCTATGCGCACCTGTTCGGCCTGCCAGCGACGGGGCTGCGATTCTTCACCGTGTACGGCCCGTGGGGACGGCCCGACATGGCGCCGATGCTGTTCACGCGCGCAATACTCGCCGGCGCGCCGATCAAGGTCTTCAACCACGGCGACATGCGCCGCGATTTCACCTACGTCGACGACATCGTCGAGGGTGTCGCGCGCGTGCTGGCGCTGCCACCCGTGCCCGACGCCGGAGCCGGCGCACCGCACGCGATCTACAACATCGGCAACAATCGCTCGGTCGCACTGCCCGAATTCATTTCGACGCTGGAGTCGCTGCTTGGCCGGCGCGCGACGCGCGTCGACGAGCCGATGCAGCCCGGCGACGTGAAGGAAACCTACGCTTCGATCGAGCGGCTGCAGGCGCTGACCGGATTCGCGCCGCGTACGTTGCTTGCCGACGGCCTGGCGAAGTTCGTCGACTGGTACCGCAGTTATTACACCAAGGATCCACGGCCATGATTCTGGTCACCGGCGGTGCGGGGTTCATCGGCGCCAATTTCATCCTCGACTGGCTTGCGAAGGAAGGCGAGGGCGTCGTCAACCTGGACAAGCTGACGTATGCGGGCAATCCGGCGAATCTCGCCAGCGTCGCGTCCGATCCGCGCTACGTGTTCGTGCATGGCGACATGGGCGATCGCTCGCTGGTCATGCAGCTTCTCGCGCGGCACCGCCCGCGCGCGGTGGTCAACTTTGCCGCCGAGTCGCATGTCGACCGTTCCATTGACGGACCGGCAGCGTTCATCGAGACCAACGTCGTCGCGACCTTCACGCTGATCGACAGCGTCAAGGAGTGGTGGCGCGCCGAAGACGCGAGCTTTCGCGAGGGCTTCCGCTTCGTGCATGTGTCGACCGACGAGGTGTACGGATCGCTGGCCCCGGACGAACAGGCGTTCAGTGAAACCACGGCGTATGCACCCAACAGTCCGTACTCGGCTTCCAAGGCGGCCTCCGATCACCTGGTGCGCGCGTACCACCACACGTTCGGCCTTCCGACGCTGACGACCAACTGCTCGAACAACTATGGTCCGCGCCAGTTTCCCGAGAAGCTGATACCGCTGATGATCGTCAACGCGCTGGCCGGCAAGCCGCTGCCCATCTACGGCGACGGCCAGAACGTGCGTGACTGGGTCTACGTCGCCGATCATTGCTCCGCCGTGCGCGCGGTGCTGGCACGCGGGCGCAACGGCGAGACCTACAACATCGGCGGCAACGCGGAGATGAAGAATCTCGATGTGGTGCGCACGATCTGCGAGCTGCTCGCCGAGTTGGCGCCCGGCAGGGACTATTCGCGACAGGTGGCCTTCGTCACCGACCGCCCCGGACATGATCGCCGTTACGCGATCGATTCGCGCAAGATCCAGCGCGAGCTGGGCTGGCATCCAGGCGAGACGTTCGCCAGCGGCATGCGCCGCACGCTACTGTGGTATCTCGCCAACCCGCCATGGCTGGCTGACGTGACGAGCGGCGAATACCGGAAGTGGATCGCGCGGCACTATAGCGACGAAGACGCGGCGTGACGCGCGTAGTGCAAGCGTGACGTTACCCGTCGGGACTTCGCCCCCGTCACCGGCGGCCGCGCCCCATCCGGTCAACAATTTCGATCTGCTGCGACTGTTCGCGGCGTTGCTGGTGTTCTGGTCCCACGCGCTCGCCTTCACCGGCCGCGAGCCGCCCCTGCTGTTCTCGTGGGTCACGCCGGGTCCGCTTGGCGTTTACATCTTCTTCATGATCAGCGGATACCTGGTCAGCAAGAGCTGGGATTCGGACCCGCACGCGGCGCGCTTTCTCACGCGACGCGTGTTGCGGATCTTTCCGGCACTGGTGGTGCTGGTGCTGCTGACCGCGTTGCTGCTGGGGCCGGCACTGACGACGCTGCCGCTACGGGACTACTTTCGCAATGTGTCGTTCCGGCAGTACTTCTACAACATCGTGCTGTTGATGAACTATGGCCTGCCCGGGGTGTTCGCCGATGCGCGGATGGCGTACGCGGTCAACGGGTCGTTGTGGAGCTTGCCGGTCGAATTCACGTTCTATGTGGCACTGCTGCTGCTGGGCATCGCGCGCGTGCCGCGAATTGCGCTCGCCGGGCTGGTGATCGCCGGTTGCTGGGCGACGCTGCAATGGTCGTTCGAGCGCGACCACCTCCTGGTCGTTTATGGGATGGTCATGCAGGACCTCGTGCAATACGGCGTCTATTTCCTGATCGGCGTGTGCGTCAGCCGGTTCAGGCTCGAGCGCTGGTTGACCGTCACCACGCTCTGCGCAGCGATCGTGGCGATGATTGCAGCGGAGCCGTGGCCTGGCGTATCGCGGATGCTGTCGTGGATTGCCTTTCCGTGTGTGTTCCTGACCTTCGGTCTCGCCACCAGCGCTGCAGCGCGGATACTTGGCCGCCTGGGCGATTATTCCTATGGCGTCTATATCTACTCGTTTCCGGTGCAGCAATCGGTACTGCAACTGTTCCCCGGGTGGTCGATGACGGCCTATGTGCTGTCGACGCTGGCGCTCACGTTCCTGTGCGCGGCGGCATCGTGGCATCTGCTGGAGATGCCTGCGCTGCGCTGGAAGCCGCGCAAGCCGCCTGTACCGGCGGCTACGCTGCCTTGAGCGGTTGACGACGCGAGAGGCGCGCACGAACTCAGCGCGAGGCGTGCGCTGCCGAAGGGACGCAGGCGGCCGCGTCTAGCCGCCCGAAGGCGGCGTCGTAGCGCACGCAGCTGCCGCCATGCTCGCGCTGGCGCGCAGCCGCTGCATCGCATTCCCCCTGCACACAGGCTTGCGGGCCCGGCGGCTTGTGCAGCACCCGCTCGCGCAGGTGCTGCAAACCGTAGTGATGCCACGTAGGCCCGATCGCATCGAGGATCAGCGCGTGATCGTCGGCATACAGTTCGAACGCGCCCTCGACCCGGTACTGCGCGATCGCGACATCCCAGCTCCACGGCCATGCAGAATGCCGCGCGCTGATGAATTGGCCGGTCATCAGCGCGACGAGCAGCGCTGACAGCGCGATTCGCGCGGAATGTAGTGCAAAGCTCGAGCGCAGGCGGACGGCTGTGTGCGCGGTGAGCGCCATGACGCATTGCATGCTGGCCCAGCCGGCAAGCGCGAAGAATGCCAACAGTGGGAGCATCAGGTAGTACGTGTTGAGGTGATACGCGACGACCACGCCCAATACCGGATACAACGGCGCAAAAATCGCGATGACAGTCGCGGTGCAAAACACGACGATGCGGTCACGCCTGCCACGTTCGACGCGTGCAAGCCACAGTGCAGTGCCGGCCAGTACCAGCAGCAGCCATGCTATCGATTGCCAGCGCTTCCATCCGCACGCCCACTCCCAGGCCGCAGGCAAGTCGAGCAACATTGCCGGGCGCGTATGCCATTGAGGCTGGTTGTCATAGCCTGCCAGCAGCCGGCTGAAACCCAACATGTAGCCGCGGTAGACCACGTAAGCGCCTGCCAGTAGAACGTAGGGCCACAGCGCACGACATGCCAACCACAGGCGCGATATCCATTCACGCAGCGTCGTACGCATGGGCACGAGAGCGCTTGCGTGGTCGTCAAAGATCGCGTGGTGCAGGATCAGCAGCGGCCCCAACGGTACGTAGATCTCCTTCGCACTCATCGCCCATGCATAGCACGCGGACGACAGCAGCATATCGATGCGCCGGCCGTGGCGACGATGGCGGTCATACGCGATAACGCATAGCGTCGCCGCGAACAAACCTTCGATGTATTGGCGCGTGCATAGCAGCAGCACGACCGTTGACGTCGGCACGGCGAGAATGAAAGCGACCAGCACCCCGGCGGTCGCCGTCTGCGGGAGGAGCCGGCGCAGCGCAAACGTCAGCGCCACGAGCGCCAGCGACCACGAAACCAGGTGATGCGCATACGCGATATGCGGATCGAGACCGCCGAGGGCGAAATCGATGGCGTAGCTTGCATACAGCCATGGGGTCAGGTTGGATGGCGAAAGCTGCAACGCCTCCAGCGGTTGCACGAAATGCGCGATGGCCCCGTAGCGGGCGACGGACAGCAAATGCATGCTGTCGTCGGCCATCCACCATGCGTCGACGACGCCGTGGTAGATCGCCAACAGCACGACGATCGGCAGCGCCATCAGCGCGCCGTTTGCCCAGCGCGGATTGCCGGATGTAAGGTCCGGAGCGTCGGCCCGGGCTATGGGGGAAGCCAATGGCGGCATTGCGGGCGAGTTGCAAATGGCAGGCGTCGAGTATAGACGCCGCGCGAGCGGGAGCCACGCGTCGCACCGTCGGCTAAGATGTTGCAGCATTTCACTTGCGTCCGGGTCCGATCAATGTCCGCTTTCGACGGTGTGCTGCAACGGTCGAGGTCCTATCTGTCACGCAGATTCGGACGCAGGGTCGCAGCCGAGTCACTGATCGTCGATCGGCTGGTCGCGGAACCGTGGTTCATCGACCTCGTGCAGGTCGAAGCTGCGCAGGTCAGCGCCGACGGCTGGTCGTTTCCGCATTCGCAGGCAACGTCGTTCTACCTCAATGGCACCCCGTTCGACAGCATCTCTCATCCGCTGCTGCGCACCGACGTGGGCGAGCATTTCTGGCAGCGCAGGGAGGCGTCAATGTCCGGATTCCATTGTCGATCGTCTGCCGTCGCACAGGCCTATCCCGATGGAATCATGCGGCTTTCGAGAAGCGGCGACAACACACGCATCGACAGCGGTCGCGACCATTGGTACATCCCCGACGCGAGCATGCAGCACGATCTTCCCGACGCCGACCGGCGTTTCCGCGTGATGGGAAACCCCGACGTGACCGCGTTCCTCAACACGGGCGCCACCGACCTGCACCGACTCAACGATATCGTGCAGAAACTGTTGGGCAAGCCGCTGTGGGACGTCGCCCGCGTGCTCGACTGGGGCGTGGGCTGTGGCCGTCTGGCGCGGCACTTTCCCCGGCAGCGTGCAGGCAAGCTCGACGGTTGTGACATCGACCACGACAACGTCGCGTGGTGCGCGGCCAACCTGGCCGGCAATTTCGTGCCGTCGTCGCTGGCGCCGCCGCTGCCCTTCGATGATGACTGCTTCGACGTGGTCTATGGCGTCTCGGTGTTCACGCACTTGCGCGAAGCATTGCAGGACCGGTGGCTCGCCGAGCTGCGGCGGATCACGCGCGTCGGAGGCCTGGTGCTGACGACCGTGCACGGCGAGACGGCGGTTGAATTCTTCCGCTTGCGTCCGACGGAATATGCGCACCTGAAATTGGCGATCGCCAAGCGCGGGCTGCTGGTGTCGAGCGGCAACTCGCAACTCGACGGACACGTCGAACAGCCGGGCGAATATGTGAACGTGTTTCACGACAGCAACTACATCGGGCGGCATTGGTCGGCGTATTTCGACATCCTGCACGTGATACCCGGGTATATCTTCACCCACGATCTGGTCGTGATGCGTCGCCGCACGTGAGCCTTCCGGCCCACCGCACCGACGGCACCCGTGCGACGGATCCTGCAACCGTCGCCGACACTGCCCGCGGACGCTCGCTGCATCTCGCATGGGTGGTCGCGTTGCGCGGCTTCGCTGCGCTCTGGGTCTATTCGTTTCACCTGTGGCTGAGCGTCGGCGGACCCGCGTTCTCGTTCGGGTTCGCCGACGGGTTCACCTACGGCTTGCGATCGGTGTTCAGGTCAGGCTATCAAGGCGTCGACCTGTTCTTCGTGCTATCGGGATTCGTCATCGCGTGGCCCTATGTCGCCGCCGGCAAGTTGAGGCTTCGACGGCGCGAGATCGTGGGGTTCTACTGGCGACGTTACTTTCGCATCGCTCCGCTGTTCTATACGACGATGGCCGTGGTGATCGTCTGCATCCTGCTTGGGTGGCTGCAGGGAACGGTGACGCCACGGATCGTCATCGCCCACCTGCTGTTCCTCGAAAACTTCGTTCCCGAATGGGTCTCGAGCCTGCGCGGCGTGTACTGGACGTTGCCTACCGAAATCGATTTCTATCTGCTCCTGCCGTTGCTGCTGCGATTCGTGAATGTGCGGCATCCCTTGCGATTTGCCGCCGCCTGCGTCGCCATCGCCGTCGGCTACCGTGTCGCCAGCGTGTGGAGCACGTTTCACGCAGGCGTGTGGCTGACATGGACCGCCGCCTATCTGCCCGGTCGCATCGACCAGTTCGCGTGCGGAATGGCGGCCGCTTGTGCATTGGCGAGCACGCGGGAGTCAGCGCGTACGAGTCTCGCAGCAGTGCTGGGCACAGGCTTGGTTGCGATCGTGGTGCTGGTCGCCATCGGGCGCTTTTCGGGTGCGCTGGATGCCTGGTTTGCGTTGGGTCCCAGCGTTGCCGCCGTCGTGATTGCCGCGTTCGTGCTGACGCTTGGACGTCACGCGCACGGCCGGCGGCGCGACGGCTCGGTGCCGCGCATGGCGATCACCAGGATCGCGACCCGTCTGGGCGACGCCAGCTTCGGCATCTATCTGTGGCATACGGTCGCGATCGATCTTGCGGCGACTCTGACTCCGCGTCTGCCGCTGGGAGCCCATACGCACCTGTGGCTGCTGGCGGCCGGTATTCCGCTGACGATAGGCGTCTCGTTGCTCAGCTGGCGCTACATCGAGGCGCCCTGCATCAGGTTTGCGCGCACGCGAACCGGCGCGATGCGCTGATCGCATTCGCATCGACTGCCGTCGCGGGCCCGGATTTCCGCGGCAACCGAGCGCCTTTGCACCGCTCGCGAAGCCTCGTTTGCTAAGATTCGGCCTCGCATGAATTCCACCCGATCCGAGACCGCGCTCGCCTGGCGTCTCATCCCTTCGTCGCGATGCGCCCACCGTGTCGGTGAGATGCATGGCGCGGCGTACACACCGGCTTGAATCGATGAGCGAGTCCCTGACGCGCAAAGGCATCATCCTCGCCGGCGGTTCCGGTACCCGGCTGTGGCCGGTCACGCAGGTCGTCAGCAAGCAGCTGTTGCCGGTGTACGACAAGCCGATGATCTATTACCCGCTGTCGACGCTGATGCTCGCAGGCATCCGAGACATCCTGTTGATCTCTACGCCCGATGACACGCCGCGCTTTGTCCAGTTGCTGGGCGACGGCTCGTAGTGGGGACTCAATCTTTCCTATGCGGTGCAGGCATCGCCGGACGGCCTTGCGCAGGCGTTCATCATCGGGCGCGACTTCATTGGCAGCGGACACGCAGCGCTGGTGCTCGGCGACAACATCTTCTACGGGCACGACCTGCACCTGCAGATGAAGCGCGCGCACGCTGCGCAGAGCGGAGCCACGGTGTTCGCCTACCCGGTTTCCGATCCCGAACGCTACGGCGTGGCCGAGTTCGACGCTGCGGGCCGCGTGATCAGCCTCGAGGAAAAGCCGGCCAAGCCGCGTTCGCGCTATGCCGTCACCGGCCTTTATTTCTATGACAATCGGGTGCTCGACATCGCTCGCGACTTGCAGCCCTCTCCGCGCGGCGAACTCGAAATCACCGACGTCAACAAGACTTATCTCGGCTGGAACGAGCTCGTATGCGAAGTGATGGGCCGTGGGATGGCGTGGCTCGACACCGGGACGCACGAAACGCTGCTCGAAGCATCGCAATACATCGAAACCATCGAGCGGCGGCAGGGACTCAAGATCGCATGCCCCGAGGAAATCGCGTACCGCCTGGGGTGGATCGATGCGGCGCAGATCGAGCGTCTCGGCCAGGCGCTATCCAGGAACGGCTACGGCCGCTACCTGCTCGGCTTGCTGCGCGATCCGGTGATCCGCTAGCGTGGCGTCCTGCGAGCGATGAAAGTCACGCCCACCGCAATCGGCGACGTGCTGCTGCTCGAGCCAAAGGTGTTCGGCGACGCGCGCGGGTACTTTTTCGAGAGCTTCAACGCCAGGGTGATGGCCGCGGCGGGTGTCACTGCCACGTTCGTGCAGGACAACCAGTCGCGCTCGGCGAAGAACGTACTGCGCGGGCTGCACTACCAGATCGAGCACCCGCAGGGAAAGCTCGTGCGCGCAATCAGCGGGGAGGTTCTCGACATCGCGGTCGACTTGCGCCGCGCGTCGCCGACGTTCGGGCGCTGGGTGGGCGAGCGGCTGTCCGCGGACAACAAGCGGATGCTGTGGGTGCCACCCGGCTTCGCGCACGGTTTCGTCGTGCTCTCCGAGCATGCGGAATTCGCCTACAAGACCACCGACTACTGGTATCCGCAGCACGAGCGCACATTGCAATGGGACGATCCCGCGCTCGGCATCGACTGGCAATTCGACGGCGAACCGGCACT
>JBDTJK010000284.1:0-3627 GCA_039935875.1 Casimicrobiaceae bacterium | reverse complement strand
TGAATGCCTCGCTGTCGACGGCATTGAAGATCACATGCAGCTTGCTGTCGGCGACGCCGAAGCGGTCGCGGATCTCGTCGCGCACCATCTGCGAATTGCAAATCACCGCCGACAGCCACGGGCTCGCGAACATGCGTTTTTCGATGCCGATCAGGTAGCGGTGGTGCGGATTCATGCGCACGCGCAGGCGCGCCAGCGGCGACGCGCCGCGCAATCGCTCGTCGAGCCATACCGCATGCACGCCATCGCCGGCGCGAAAGATGTCGCAGCAGCACAGGCGCTCGTGCGACTGCACGAGATCGAGCCGCGCCTTCGATACGGCCCTGCACACGCCGCGCTGGAATCCCCAGTCGCGCCACAGGCTGCCAAGATAAAACGGATCGATGATCCACGGCTCGATCAGCGCGAGCTTCGTCTGCGGCCAGTCGCGCGTGTAGAGCGTGATCGCGACGTCGCGCTCGAGCAGTGCTTCGAGCGCGTTCTCGACAAAGCGCTCGGCGCCGCCGAAAGGCGTGTAGCGCTGGCGGATGATCGCAATTCGCATGTTCAGGCCGTCTCGGCAAGCAGCGCCTGCAGCGCGTCGTGGACGCGCGCCACCG
This sequence comes from Casimicrobiaceae bacterium, assembly GCA_039935875.1. GTDB lineage: Bacteria > Pseudomonadota > Gammaproteobacteria > Burkholderiales > Casimicrobiaceae > VBCG01. The sequence continues at coordinate 3,028 of JBDTJK010000284.1, read as the reverse complement.
GTAGCGTGGTCAGGCACTCTGAGACCTTGCCGCCGCCGCAGCCGTCCTGGCCGCATGGCCGGCACGGGTGCAAAGTGGAGGCGACCACGCGTGCCGGGACGTTCCACGGACCCCATTCGGACTCACCGGAAGGGCCGAACAATGCGACTGTCGGCGTCTGCATCGCGGCGGCGATGTGCATCGGAGCGGAATCGACGCCGACGAACGCGCGCGCATGGCTTGCCAGCACCGCGAGTTCGGGGAGGCTCAATGCACCGGTGAGGTCGACCACGCGCTCGCGTGTCGCGTGTCGCGTGGCGGCGAGAATCGCGTCGACCATCGCGCGTTCGCGTGGATCCGGTGCACCGCTGATGACGATCCTGTGGCCATCCGCGGCGATGCGATCGAACAGTGCCGCCGATTGCGCCGCCGTCCAGCATTTGAACATCCAGCGCGAGCCCGGATGCGCATGCACGAATCCGCGCGTCGCCAACCCATGCTGGTCCATCAGCGCCGCGATGCGCTGGCGTGCGGCTGCGCAGGGCGCCAGCACCAGTGCCTTGTCCGTAGCGGACGGCTGCACGCCGATGCGCCGCAGCGCATCGAGGTTGGCTTCCACCGCATGCCGCGGCGTCGCACGCGGCAGTTTGTAGAAGTGCGTGAAATAGCGGCGCCACAGCCATCCGCGCTCGCCGCCACGCCGTTCGCGGGTGACGGCATAGCGCGGCGCGAGTGCGCGCGCGAGCGTCAGTCCGCGCGGATGCTCGGTCAGGTGCAGCAGCAGGTCGTACGGCGCCTTCCGCAGCCCGCGCATCAATGCACGCTCGCCGCTTATTTGCGCCAGCAGTCCCGCGTCCTTCCAGCGCCGGTCAATTGTGTGGATGTGCGCGATGGCAGGATGTCCTTCGAGCATCGGCGCAGTCTCGGCGTACACCAACGCGTCGATCTCGATGTGCGGTGCAGCGCGCTTCAACGCGCTGAACACCGGCGACGCGAGCAGCACGTCGCCGTGATGGCGCAGCTTGGTCACCAGCGCGCGGCGTATGCCGTCCAGCGCCACGGCGTCCGGTAGGTATTCCTCGAAGCTCGGCATGACAGCGAACGATAGCAAAATCCGCGCGCCTTCGCCGCTTGTGCAAGATGCGGCGCGTCAGCGCTCACTTGGGCGCCAGCGCACGCCGCCAGACGGCGCCCGGCGTTCGGGTACAATTCCGCGTTCGCCCTTCACCCTGCCTTTTCCCGACCGCAGCCATGCCTCTCGACGCCGTTTCCGCTGCGCTCAAGGCGCAGATCCTCGCCGAAGCGCTACCGTATATCCAGCGTTTCCACGACAAGACGATCGTCATCAAGTACGGCGGCAATGCAATGACCGAAGCGGTGCTGAAAGCCGGCTTCGCGCGCGACGTGGTGATGCTGAAGCTGGTCGGCATGAATCCGGTGATCGTGCACGGCGGCGGCCCGCAGATCGGCGACCTGTTGAAGAAGATGGGGATCGAGAGCGAGTTCCGCCAGGGAATGCGCGTCACCGACGAGCGTGTGATGAACGCGGCCGAGATGGTGCTCGGCGAGCTCAACCAGGAAATCGTCGGGCTGATCAACCAGCACGGCGGCAAGGCCGTGGGACTGACCGGCCAGGACGGCGGCTTCATCAAGGCGCGCAAGATGCTGCTGAAGGACGAGACCAGTGGAGAACCGGTGGACATCGGATTCGTCGGCGAGATCGAGCACATCGATGCCGAATTGATCCAGCTGCTCGATTCGCACGACTTCATTCCGGTGATCGCTCCGATCGGCGTCAGCCGTAGCGGCGAGGCGTACAACATCAACGCCGATCTCGTCGCCGGCAAGCTCGCCGAGCGTCTGCAGGCGGAAAAGCTGGTGCTGATGACCAACACCACTGGCGTGCTCGACAAGCACGGCAAGCTTTTGACGGGACTGTCGGCCAGCCAGATCGAGGCGCTGTTCGCCGACGGCACGATCCACGGCGGCATGCTGCCGAAGATCGGGTCCGCGCTGGAGGCGGTCAAGCACGGTGTGGCGAGCTCGCATGTGATCGACGGGCGGGTTGCGCATGCACTGCTGCTCGAAGTGCTGACCAACGAAGGCGTGGGGACGATGATTCGCGCCGACAACGAGCCGTTGCGCGACTGAAGGATCGGGACGATGGCCACCAAGCCCGGCGAGCGGCGCCTGCAGATCCTGCAGACATTGGCGTCGATGCTGGAGAATCCGCGCGGCGACAAGGTCACGACGGCCGCACTTGCGGCGAAGCTCGACGTATCCGAAGCTGCGCTCTATCGGCACTTTGCCAGCAAGGCGCAGATGTTCGAGGGGCTGATCGAATTCATCGAGACCTCGTTATTCTCGCTGGTCAACAAGATCCAGTCGGAGACCACAGACGGTGTGGCGCAGGCCGAGCAGATCGTTGCGATGCTGACGGGGTTCGCCGAGAAGAACCCGGGCATGACGCGCGTGCTGATCGGTGACGCTCTGGTCAGCGAGGACGAGCGGCTGCAGGTGCGGATGAACCAGCTCTACGATCGCATCGAGGCCGCGCTGCGGCAATCGCTGCGCACGGCGCAGATGGGCAATGCGTGGCACGGCGATCCGGGTGCGGACGGCGGCGCGCTGACCGCATACGTGGTCGGGCGCTGGACGCTGTTCGCCAAGAGCGGTTTCAAGCGCCTGCCGCTCGCCAGTTGGGAACTCGAGCGCAAGTTCCTGTTCGACTGATCCAGGCTTCGCCCGTTCCGATCGTCATTCCCGCTTTCGCGGGTACGACGGCGGCTCTCATCGTCATTCCCGCGCAAGCGGGAACCCGGCGGCGTTGGTGTGGCGCCGTCACGACGCTGGATCCCCGCCTTCGCGGGGACGAGCGCGGTCGTGATCGACGGTCAGCTCCGCGCGATCTCCCCGCACACTGCGCAAGCGGGATCGCGGGGCACGCGCACTTCGCGCCAGCGCATCGCCAGCGCGTCGAGCATCAGCAGGCGTCCGGCGAGCGATTCACCGGCGCCGGCGAGCATCTTCAGCGCTTCCGCCGCCTGCG
>JBDTJK010000283.1:0-2634 GCA_039935875.1 Casimicrobiaceae bacterium | reverse complement strand
GAGATCGCGGCCCACCTGGGTGAAGTGCTGTGGGCGAAGGGCGACCAGGCGCGTGCACGCACGATCTGGCAATCGCAACTGCAGGTAACGCCCGACAATGCGATGCTCTTGGAAACGGTGCACCGATTCACGCCGTAACGCGCGCGCTGCAGCGCGCGGCGCTGTGCATTGCCGCAATGCTGGCGGTGGCATGCACACAGATCGTGCGCGTCGATACGCATGCAACCGATGTTCCCGATACCGCATTCGCCGTGACCGGCCGCCTGTCGGCACAGCACGCGGCCGATGCGCTCACGGCGAACTTTGACTGGCAGCACCGCGCGGACGCCGACACGATCGTGCTCGCAACACCGCTGGGGCAGTCAATCGCACGGCTTGAACGCACGGACGGCGCCGTGACGGTTGCGCTGGCCAACGGGCAGCACGCGAGCGCTGACACGTTCGACGCGCTCACCGCGCGTGCGTTCGGCGTCGCACTGCCGGTCGCCGGCCTTACGTGGTGGATTCGGGCGTTGCCGCGCGCGGGTAGCGCATTCGCGATCGAGCGCGACGGCAGCGGGCGTCCGATCGTGCTGCGCCAGGACGGGTGGGAGGTCGACTACAGCTATGCGGACGCCGCAGCAACACTGCCGCGGCGGTTGTTGCTCGCCTATCCACAAATCGACATGCGGGTGGTCGTCGATCAATGGCGATGAGCGCGCGCATGACTCTGCCCGCACCGGCGAAGGTCAACTACTTCCTGCATGTGACGGGCCGCCGCGACGATGGCTATCACACGCTGGAAACGCTGTTCGTGCTGATCGACTTGGCCGATACCGTGTCGCTGACCGTCCGCGCGGATGGCGCCATCGAACGCGGTGCCGACGTCGCGGGCGTGCCGGCAGCGGATGACCTGACGCTGCGCGCGGCGCACGCACTGCAGTGCGCGGCCACGCGTTGCGCGCGCGCGCAACGCGGCGTCACCATCGCACTCACCAAGCGCATTCCGCAAGGCGGCGGCCTGGGCGGCGGCAGCTCCGACGCCGCAAGCGTGCTGCTCGGTCTCAACCGATTGTGGGGACTCGACCTGCCGCGTGTCGCACTGGCGGAAATCGGTGCGACGCTGGGCGCCGACGTGCCGTTCTTCCTGTGCGGCGACAACGCGATCGCGCGCGGCATCGGCGAACAGCTGACGCCCGCGTCCGTGCCCACTGCGTGGCTGTTGCTGGCGATGCCCGATGCGCATGCATCGACGGCGGCAATGTTCGGCGCGAGCGAATTGACACGCAATGCGACGTCAGCGAAAATGGACGTCTTTTCCGAGGCTTATGGCCGCAACGACCTCGAGCCGGTGGTGCGGGCGCGGGTTGCCGCGGTAGCGGACGCGATCGATGCGCTGCGCAGGGTTTCATCGGGAGCGCGGATGACGGGGTCGGGTGCGTGCGCATTTGCAACGTTTGCCAAGGAAGTCGAGGCACGTGCGGCCTGTGCAGCGTTGCCGCGCAAGTTGCGCGCGAGCGTGGTGCGCACGCTGGCGCGCCATCCGCTCGCGGCGTTTGCGTCCTGACGCCGGGACAGGCAGTTTGGCGACGTAAATTTCGCAGGGTCCGGCCAACGTGCGGCGCTTATGTGGGCAAAAGCGCCGCTGCCGTGATCCTTGGTTTCCAAGTGTTCCTGTTGGGGAGTCGCCAAGTGGTAAGGCACCGGATTTTGATTCCGGCATTCGTAGGTTCGATCCCTACCTCCCCAGCCATTCGCATTGCGAGGCAGGCCGCGCTTTGGTGCAGCCTGCCTTTTTCATCTGCGGAAAGGTGATCTCGCCCAATGTCCTTCGAACGGATGCGCATCTTTACCGGCAACGCAAACCCCAAGCTTGCGGAAGCGGTCTGCCGGCACCTCAACATCAGCCTCGGGCGCGCGGTCGTGGGCCGCTTTTCGGATGGCGAAGTCATGGTCGAGCTTCTGGAGAACGTGCGCGGGCGCGACGTTTTCATCCTGCAGTCGACGTGCGCACCTACCAACGACAACCTGATGGAAGTGATGGTGATGATCGACGCGCTGAAGCGCGCGTCGGCCGCGCGCATCACCGCCGCCATGCCTTACTTTGGTTATGCGCGACAGGACCGGCGCCCGCGCTCGGCGCGCGTGCCGATTTCGGCGAAGGTCGTCGCCGACATGCTGGCGACAGTCGGAGTCCATCGCGTGATGGTGATGGACCTGCATGCCGACCAGATCCAGGGATTCTTCAACATCCCGGTCGACAACATCTACGCAACGCCGGTGCTGCTCGGCGACTTGTGGAAGCAGAATTTCGACAACCTGCTGGTGGTCTCGCCCGACGTCGGCGGCGTGGTGCGTGCACGCGCGATCGCCAAGCGCCTCGATTCGGACCTGGCGATCATCGACAAGCGGCGTCCGAAGGCCAACGTGTCCGAAGTGATGAACATCATCGGTGACGTCGAGGGCCGCACCTGCGTGATCATGGACGACATCGTCGATACTGCCAACACGCTGTGCAAGGCAGCGACGGCGCTGAAGGAACATGGTGCGCAGAAAGTGGTTGCGTACTGCACGCATGCGGTGCTGTCCGGCGGCGCGGTGCAGCGGATCGCCGAGTCCGAGCTGGACCAGATGGTGGTCACCGACACGATTCCG
>JBDTJK010000282.1:0-3011 GCA_039935875.1 Casimicrobiaceae bacterium | reverse complement strand
CGGCGATCGCGCGTCGCTGGTATGACGCCGAGGGTGTCGACGCGATCGTCGACGTGCCGAACTCCGGGGTGGCACTGGCTGTTGCTGCGATCACCAAGGAAAAGAACAAGGTGTTCCTGGCCTCCGGACCCGGCTCATCCGACCTGACGGGCAAGGCGTGCACACCCAACACCGTGCACTTCACGTACGACACGTGGATGCTGGCGAACGGCACAGGCACCGCCATCACCAAGAACGGCGGCACCTCGTGGTTCTTCATCACTGCGGACTATGCATTCGGGCAGGCACTCGAGCGGGATACCACTGCGGCCGTGGAAAGAGCGGGCGGCAAGGTGATCGGCAGCGTCAAGGTGCCGATCAACAACCAGGACTTCTCGTCGTTCCTGCTGCAGGCGCAGGCCTCCAAGGCGAAGGTGATCGGACTTGCCAATGCGGGCGGCGACACGACCAATTCCATCAAGCAGGCGTCTGAATTCGGCATCGTCAAGGGAGGCCAGAGCCTCGCCGGCTTGCTGGTGTTCATCACCGACGTGCACTCGCTGGGCCTGCAGACCGCGCAGGGCCTGACGTTCACGACGACGTTCTACTGGGACCACGACGACAAGACGCGCGCGTTCAGCAAGCGCTTCGCTCCGCAGGACAAGGGCATCCACCCGACGATGGTGCATGCCGGCGTGTACGCGTCGGTGCTGCATTACCTGAAGGCGGTCGAAGCGTTGAAGAGCGACGCCGACGGCGCCAAAGTGGTGGCGAAGATGAAGGAAATGCCGACCGATGATCCGTTGTTCGGCAAGGGGACGATCCGCGTCGATGGCCGCGGGATGCACCCGGCGTACCTGGTCGAGGTCAAGAAGCCGTCTGAATCGAAGGCACCGTGGGACTACTACAAGGTGCTGGCAACGATTCCGGCGGACCAGGCGTTCCGTCCGTTGAGCGAGGGAGGCTGTTCGCTCGCCAAGTGACGCATTTGTCCAAGAGCGCCCCGCCGCAAGGCGGGCCGCGATTGGCAACAAATGCGTCATCCCCGCGAAAGCGGGGATCCAGCGGCGTGCGGGGTGTTGTGGGGTTTGACGCGGACGACACTGGGTTCCCGCTTGCGCGGGAATGATCGCATTGATCATGCGCGGGAATGACGGCGTTGGTCGTGCGTGGGGATGACGTTGGCGCCTGCGCAGCAATGGCGGCGACGGTTGGCGATCACTGGCGAAATCGATGCAGGCACTGTTCGGACAACTGCTGATCGGACTCATCAACGGCGCGTTCTACGCGATGCTCTCGCTCGGACTCGCGGTGATCTTCGGCCTGCTCAACATCATCAATTTCACGCACGGTGCCCAGTACATGCTGGGCGCGTTCGCGGCGTACCTGCTGCTCGACAAGCTGGGAATCGGTTACTGGTGGGCACTCATCATCGTGCCGGTGATCGTCGGCGCCACCGGCATCATCATCGAGCGCACGATGCTCGCGCGGCTGTACAAGCTCGACCACTTGTACGGGCTGCTGCTGACGTTCGGGCTCGCGTTGATCTTCCAGGGCGTGTTCACCAACATCTACGGAAGCTCGGGCCAGCCTTACCGGCTGCCGGCAGAATTCGCGGGCGCATACAACCTCGGCTTCATGTACTTGCCGAAGTACCGCGCATGGGTCGTGCTCGCATCGCTTATCGTGTGCATCACCACGTGGTATGTGATCGAGCGCACCAAGCTCGGGTCCTACCTGCGCGCCGCCACCGAGAATGCGACGCTGGTGCAGGCGTTCGGCGTCAACGTGCCACGCATGGTCACGCTGACCTACGGCTTCGGCATCGGGCTCGCGGCTTTCGCCGGCGTGATGGCCGCGCCGATCTACCAGGTGGCTCCGCAAATGGGCGCCAACCTGATCATCGTCGTGTTCGCGGTGGTGGTGATTGGCGGAATGGGATCGATTGCCGGGGCGATCATCACCGGCTTTGCACTCGGAATCGTCGAGGGGCTGACGAAAGTATTCTATCCGGAAGCGTCGAACACCGTGATCTTCGTGGTGATGGTGATCGTGCTGGTGTTTCGCCCTGCGGGACTGTTCGGGCGCGACCACTGACATGGCCGCCGGCATGCCGCAGGTAGTGAATCCCGTGCCTGCCGACGCCCAAGCGGCGGCGATGGCAAGCGACTCGCGCGGCGCGCTGATCGCCATTGCGCTGATCGCAGCGGCGCTGTTCGCCGCACCGCTGATCGGCATCTATCCGGTATTCCTGATGAAGGCGCTGTGCTTCGCACTGTTTGCCTGCGCGTTCAACCTGCTGCTGGGCTATGGCGGGCTGCTCTCGTTCGGCCACGCGATGTTCCTCGGCGGTGCGGGGTACGTCTGCGCCCACGCAGCCAAGACCTGGGGCTGGCCGCCCGAGGCGGCGATCCTCGCCGGAACGCTGGCGGCGACGGTGCTCGGCGTCGCCGTCGGGCTGGTCGCCATCCGGCGCCAGGGCATCTACTTCGCGATGATCACGCTGGCGATCGCGCAGATGATCTACTTCTACGCGGTGCAGGCTCCTTTCACGCATGGTGAGGACGGCATCCAGAGCGTGCCGCGCGGGATGCTGTTCGGCGTGATCGACCTTTCCCGCGGACTCGCGATGTACTACACGGTGCTGGTCATCTTCCTCGCCGGCTTCCTGGCCATCTACCGGGTCGTCAACTCGCCGTTCGGCCAGGTGCTGAAGGCGATCAAGGAAAACGAGCCGCGCGCGATCTCGCTCGGCTACGACGCCGATCGCTACAAGCTCGTCGCGTTCATCCTGTCAGCGGCGCTGTCAGGGCTTGCCGGGTCGACCAAGGCCCTGGTGTTCCAGCTCGCCTCGCTGACCGACGTGCACTGGACGATGTCCGGCGAAGTGGTGCTGATGGTGCTGCTCGGCGGCATGGGAACGATCCTCGGACCGGTGATCGGCGCGTTCATGCTGATCGGCCTCGAGAGCTACCTGAGCTCCGGCGTCACGGTCGCCGGCATCAACTTCGGGCCCGAATGGGTGCCGGTGA
>JBDTJK010000281.1:0-5373 GCA_039935875.1 Casimicrobiaceae bacterium | reverse complement strand
AGGCAATGGCATCGGCGTCGCGTTCTGCGCTGCGCCGTAGCGTGCCAGCGTAATCCGACCCACGAATCGTCCGGTGACAGGCGATCGCAACGCAGCCGTACGCAACATCCGCGAGCGCGCTGTCGCATCAACCAGGAAATGCGATGATCTACGAACTCTATTACTGGCCAGGGATCCAGGGACGCGGCGAGTATGTGCGACTCGCACTTGAAGAAGGAGACGCGCACTACGTCGACGTTGCGCTGGTGCCGCAGCGCAAGGGCGGTGGCGTTCCTGCGCTGCAGCGTTTCCTCGATGGCAAGGACGTAATCCACCCGCCGTTCGCGCCGCCCTTTCTAAAGGCCGGCCGGCAGCTGATCGGACAAACGGCGAACATCCTGCAGTTCCTGGGTCCCGCCCGTCGCTCGCGCCGCGCGACGCAGCCGGTGCGGCGTGGACTCACCAGCTGCAACTGACGATCGCCGATCTCGTCGTCGAAATCCACGACACCCACCATCCGATCGCCAGTAGCGCGTACTACTACAGACAGAAGACTGCGGCCAGGGCGCGGTCGGAGGATTTCCGCACGCACCGGTTGCCGAAGTTCTACGACTATTTCGAGCAGGTGCTGCAACGCAACCTCGCGCGCGGACCCTGGCTGGTGGGTGCCAGGCTGAGCTACGCCGACCTGTCGCTGGCACAGGTGATCGCGGGACTGCGCTATGCGTTTCCGATCGCCTGCCGCAAGCTGCTGCGCACGCGGCCACGCCTGCGTCTGTTGCACGATGAGGTCTGCGCCCGGCCGCGGATCGTCCGCTATGTGAATTCCGGGCGGCGCCTCGCGTTCAACAACGACGGCATCTTCCGCCACTATCCCGAGTTGGACGGCTGACGCCGCGGCACGCCACCCGCCATAGGGCGGCGCGTGTCCGCGGTCAGAGGCCTCAGGGATTGCCGAGATAGTCGCGCTTGCCGACTTCGACGCCGTTGTGGCGCAGGATCAGGTAGGTCGCCGTCACGTGGAAGTAGAAATTCGGTATCGCATGCCCGAGCAAAAACTGCATGCCCTTGTAGTGGGTCTCCTTGTCGGCGCGCTTGACCACGATGTCCTTGTCTTCGCTGCCATCGATCTGGGCCGCCTTGACCGTCTGCATGAACGCGATGGTCTTCGCGATGCGTGCCTTCAGGTCGGCAAGCGTCTTCTCGTCGTCCTCGAACGCCGGAATATCGACGCCAGCGAGGCGTGCGACGACACCCTTCGCGGTATCGCAGGCGATCTGCACCTGCTTGGTCATCGGCAGCATGTCCGGATACAGGCGGAAGGTCGGCAGCGCCAATGCGTCGATCTTGCGCGCGTCAATGTGCGCCTGCGCCTTGTCGAGGATCGTGGACAGGTTGCCGAGAATGTTGACGAAGCGCGGAACGCTCGCCTGGTACATGGAGATGGTCATATTGAATTTCCGGGAGTGAGGTCGCTGGCGACCGGGGACGACAGTCTAACGGGCCGGCTTTCAGCGGGTGGCGCGGCGCTATTCTTCGGCGCGATCGAGGAGGCACGCCACCCGGCTTGCACGCTCGCTCCGCGCTCGCCAGGCGAGCGCGCGTGAATCGGCATCTGCATGCCGCGCGCACTGCGACGCTTCAGCACGGCGAGGCCTTCGAATGCGCCATGGCGGGCGTGCGCTGTTCGAGCTCCGCGGCGATTCCCTGCTGCAGCAGAGTGAAGGCGCTCTGTGGATCGTCGACGAAGTGGAACAACTCAAGGTCCTCACGGTCGATCATGCCGTAGCGCACCAGCGCATCGAAATTGATGATCTCGTTCCAGTAGCTAGAACCGTACAGCAGTATCGGAATCTTGCGGTCGATCTTGCGCGTCTGCATCAGCGTCAGGATCTCCGACATCTCGTCGAGCGTGCCGAAGCCCCCTGGAAACACAACCAGCGCGCGGGCGAGATAGGCGAACCAGAGCTTGCGCATGAAAAAATAGTGGAACTCGAACGTCAGCTCGCGCGTGATGTAACGATTGGGCCGCTGCTCGTGGGGGAGCCCGATGTTGAGGCCGATCGTCTTGCCACCTGCATCCGACGCGCCCCGATTGGCGGCCTCCATGATGCCGCTGCCGCCTCCGGTGCACACGACATACCTGATCGCGTGCGACGGCAGGTTCTTCGACCAATGCGTGACCAGCCGCGCGAGTTCACGCGCGTCGTCGTAGTAGCGACCCATCGGTCCGTCGGCTGCGATTCGCGCGGATCCGAAGAACACGATGGTGTCGCAGATGCGCTCGCGCTCAAACGCGTGCAGCGGGGCCAGGTATTCGGCGACGATGCGCAGCGGACGCGCATCGTCGCTGTCCATGAACGCCGCATCCTTGTATGCGAGCGGATTGATCGCGCCGCTATCGGCGCTCATGCGTGGCTCCGCAACGCGGCAAAATCGATGAACCCGCGCACGACATCGGTGTGCAACAGCTGCACGCGAACGCGATCGCCGACGTCGAGCCCCTCGAATCCGCGCACGATGCGCCCTTCGGCGGTCGGCCCCGACACGCGCACCCAGGTGCCCTTGTCGGACGCGCCGGTGACGATGCCGTCGAACTGCGCACCAACTTTCGATGCAAGCAACAGCGCCGCCGCTGACTTGCCCACCTGGCGCTCCACCTTGGCAGCATTGTCTTCCTGCAGCGTGCAGTGCAGCGCGAGGGCGGTGAGTTCGGCGTTGGCATAGGGCGGCGGCTGGGTGGCCAGCGCCGCTTTCACCAACCGCTGCGCGATCAGGTCCGGATAGCGGCGGTTCGGCGCCGTCGAATGCGCATAGTCCTTGACCGCCAGTCCGAAATGGCCAGGCGATGCCTGGCCGGGCAGGTCGACTGCGTACTCGCCCGAACCGAGCAGCTTGACGACGGCGAGCGATACGTCGGCGAACGTCGCCAGATCTGCGCTGCGACGCTTCACCAGAAACGCGTCGAGTGCAGCTGCATCGGGCGCCGGCGGAAGTTTGTCGCCCGTTTTCGCCGCAAGTGCGACGATCCGGTCCCAGCGTTCGGGTGCACGCAGCACGCGACGCAACGATGGCACACCCTTGCTGGCCAGGAAGCGCGCGGTGACGCCGTTGGCCGCGACCATGAAATCCTCGATCAGCTGCTTGGCGCGGTTGCTCTGGTCCGGCAGCAGGTCGGCGAGTGCGCCGGCATCGAATACCGGTCGCACTTCGAGCGTTTCCAGCTGCAATGCGCCATGCGCGTGTCGTACGGCGCGCAGCGCCTGCGCGACCCTATCCTGCGTCCGCAGCTGTGCATCGAGGCCCGCAACCGCGGAGAGCTTCGGCGGCGCTGCGGCAGTGCCCTCCAGCCACGCGGCGACGCTGTTGTAGGCGAGCTTCGCGCGGTTGTGCACCCAGGCGCGATAGACATCGGACGCCTCCACCGTGCCGTCGGCCTTCACGGTCATTTCGATGACGATCGCAAGCCTGTCCTCGCCCTCGTTCAACGATGTGAGGCCCGTCGAAAGCTTGACGGGCAACATCGGGAAAACCTGCGCCGCCGTGTACACCGAAGTCGTGTTGGCCGCCGCATGGGTATCGATCGCCGACCCCTTCGTCACCAGCGCGTCCACGTCGGCGATCGCGACCAGGATCACCACGCTGCCGCCGGTTGCAGGCCGCGCCACCGACAACTGGTCGAGATCGAGCGAATCGTCGTTGTCGATCGACGCCCACAACAGGTCGCGTAAGTCCTTGACGCTTGCGTCTGACGCCGTGGCCGCATGCGTCAGCGTCGCGGTCTCGGCCAGCACTTGCGGCGGAAAATCCGGCAACATCTGGTGCTGCAGCATCGCGTCGTGCGCAATGTGCTTCAAGTCGGCAAAGCTTGTGTGGGAAGTGGTCATGATTGGGTTTCGTGCGGCAGCGGCAAGCGGGACGCCGCGGCGGCGCCACGGCGGATGGTCGAAGATCGTGATTGTAGGGCGGTCGGGGACTGCGACGTTGCCATGATCGCTCGTGTCGGTCAACTTGCGCGCGCTCACGCGGCGACGAATTCGCAGGTCCTTCGCGCAGCGATGGCGTGTAACGCTAAACTCCGCGTTTCGGGTCGCCACGCCACCGCACCCGCTTCATCGGACCCGTCCAGTCACAGCGTGCAACGGAGATGCCATGGACCTTCCCGTCAACACATTCAAGCGCGGCCTCTCGCTGCGACCACAAATCGGCCTCTGGTGCAGCCTCGCCAATCACTACGCGATCGAGATCGTCGCCGGTTCGGGTTTCGACTGGCTGTTGCTCGATACCGAGCATTCGCCCAACGAACTCGACATGGTGCTGCAGCAACTGCAGGCCGCAGCCGCATATCCGGCGCACCCGATCGTGCGCGTGCCATGGAACGACAGCGTGACGATCAAGCGCTATCTCGACATCGGCGCCCAGACGCTGCTGATTCCATTCGTGCAGAACCGCGACGAGGCGCTCGCCGCAGTAGCCGCGACGCGTTATCCACCCGATGGCGTGCGCGGAGTGGCCGGCACCAGTCGCGCAACGCGATTCGGCCGCATCGCCAACTACGCGACACGCGCGCAGCAGGAGATATGCGTGCTGCTGCAGGTGGAGAACCAGATGGGGCTCGACAATCTCGATGCGATCACGGCGGTGGAAGGCGTCGATGGCGTATTCATCGGGCCAGCCGACCTGCACGCATCGCTTGGCTACACCGGAGAAACCGCCAACGAGAAGATCAAGCCGGTTATCGACGACGCACTGCGCCGGATCGCGCGTGCCGGCAAGGCGCCGGGCATATTGACCGGCGTGGAAGCCGACGCGCGTCGCTGGCTTGACTGCGGCGCGCGCTTCGTCGCCGTCGGATCCGATGCCGGAATCCTCGCGCGCGAAACGGAAAAGCTGGCGGCGAAATTTCGCAGTGACGAGCCGCGTTAGGCACGCAGGCTCAGTAGGTCGCCCGGCCGCCGGAAATGTCGAACACACCACCGGTGGTGAAGCTGCAATCTTCCGAGGCCAGCCAGCACACCAGCGACGCGACTTCCTCGACCTTGACGAAACGCGCCATCGGGATCTTGGCCAGCATGTACTGGATGTGCTGCTCGGTCATCTGGTCGAAGATCGCGGTTTTCGCCGCAGCGGGCGTCACGCAATTGACGCTGACGCCGGTCTGCGCGAGTTCCTTGCCGAGCGATTTGGTCAGCGAGATGACGCCGGCCTTGGACGCCGAATACGCAACTGCGTTGGGATTGCCTTCCTTGCCGGCGATCGACGCGATGTTGACGATGCGCCCGTAACCGGCCTTCACCATGTGCGGCGCAATCGCGCGGCAACAGAGGAACTGGCTGGTCAGGTTGATGCGCAGCACGCGCTCCCATTCCTCGATCGGATAGTCGATCGTCGGCG
>JBDTJK010000280.1:0-2533 GCA_039935875.1 Casimicrobiaceae bacterium | reverse complement strand
GACCCGTTCAAAGCAGGCAGACCGCCAAGGCTATCCACCATGGCGAAGGGGAAGGGCGAAGAACATACGGTGATACTTCTGCTGATCCCGGCATTCGGTGCGAGAGCCACCGATACGGTCACCGTGCTGCTGTCATTAGCGCACGGCGGAAGTCCTTGCACACGGTAGGTATAAAGCCCTGCTGCACTTGTCCCGGGCAGGAATGTTCCGCTGAAATAAAGATCCGTTGGGGCCGGTCCGACCCATGTGCCGGTGGGATCGGCACCGGTCAACAGGCTCACCAAGGAGACCGCAGGACCATTTGAGCAGAATGTGGCACTGGTGTTGGTTCCCGCATTGGGCGCAGGCGTTACAAAAACAGTGACCGTGGCGGTGTCCGCTCCGCATGGCGCAACACCTGTCACCGTATAAGTATACGTGCCCGATTGGCTCGTCCCTGGCACATAGTTGGCCGAGGGAAAGGGTGCCATGGCCGGGTCGAACCAAGCACCCCCACTCTGTGCCCCGCTTGGCGCCAAGAGAGGGAATAGCAGGAAACTTGATGAATTATTGCATACGGTGGTGGAGACATCGGCACCTGCGTATGCGGCAGTGTTGACGTTCACCGTAAGGGAGGCGGTCACATTCCCGCAAGGGAAAACGCCCGACACGGTATAGAGATAGACACCGGGGGTATCCAGGCCGGGAACGAAGAGGTTGGAATGCACCGTATTGTTCGGGGCCATCCAAGTTCCTGTGGTATCCGGAGCACCCCCTAATCGCTGGGTCATGTTGAAGGGAACGTCGCTAGAGCAAACGGTTGTCACAGTGGGAGATCCGGCTTCCGGACCCGGAGTTTCCATCACATTGATGGTGGCCACGGCGTTGGCGCAAGGCGGCGTGCCATTCACCGTATAGGTGTAATTGCCCGGAGTGAAGGAGGACGGATCATAGGTGCCACTGAACACTTGGTTGCCGGGTGGCGGCATTCGCCAAGTTCCATTGATCTGGGCCAGAGGGCCCAAATACGTAAAGAGACCCACAGGCGCGCCGGTGCTACAGAAGATGGCGCTGGCATCCACCCCCGCGTTCGGCGCAGTCACCACCGACACCGAGGCTACCGCGGAATCCGAGGCGCAGCCCAAGGCACCGGTCAAGCGATAGCGGAAGTGATAGGGTCCCGTTCCGGCAACGCCATTCGCATTAAAGTACTGTCCCGTGACGAGTCCTGTATTGTCCAGGTCGATCCATGTACCGCCCGGTTGCGGAGTTCCGCTGAGCCCGGTGAAAAGGTTGACCTGGGTTTCCGAACTGCATACGGTGACCGTACCATTCGAGCCCGCATTCAACTGCGCCACAATGGTAACGCCAACGGTCGAACTGTCCGCAACACAAAGACCGTTTGCCGGCACCACATAGGTGAATGAATAGTGCCCTGCCGGAAGTTGACTTGGTATTCCCGGATCGAAGAAATTCGTACTCAGTCTTCCAGTGACATCATCATCATACCATGTTCCATTGAGATCATGCGGGCCCACGATCCCTGTGAAAAGATCCACCGTCGCCTGACCGGAACAGATGGTCAGTTCCCCGCTGCCACCGGCATTGGGCGCTTGAGCGACCGTAACCGTCACTGTCGCACTGTCCGGTGCGCAGGGTGCGGTACCGGTAACGCGGTACTTATAGACGAATGTGCCGCTCACCGTCGGGATGAACACACCGCTGCTCGGAGCGCCTCCCGGTCCGGTCCAAGCCCCGCCGGCATCAGGTATTCCCCCGAGGCTGCCGAAGAGGTCGGTCGCCACGGCCGTACTGCACAATTGCAGGGTGCCGTTCGTTCCTGCCACAGGCCGGCGATGCTGGGTCACAGTGACCGTGGCACTTGCGTTAGCACATGGGCTTTGGCCTGTCACCGTGTAGGTATATGCCCCAGATAATGCCCCTGGGCCGGGGATATAAGTACCATTGTTGGCGGCGCTCGTTGGGTCCGACCAAGTCCCAGTTGCATCCGGCGTACCTCCCAACAAAGGGAACAACGCAACAGGACCATCATCGCTGCAAACCACTGCAGATCCGTTGGAACCGGCCACTGCAGCAGGGACCACGTTCACCGTTACCTCGCTGGTATCATTTGGACAGGGTGCGATACCTGCCACTACATAGCGGAACTGACCCGGCACTGATGCACCCGGGATGAAGGTTGACGATGCAGCAGAACCTCCGGCATCGATCCAAGCCCCGCCCGCATTAACTGTTCCGCCCAAAACACTTGCTAATCCGAATGCAGCACCGGTGCTGCACACTATCGTACTCCCATCCGTACCAGCAAGCGGAGCCTGATATTCTACCACTTGGACCGTGGATGCCACAGTTGGACAGGGCAAAGCGCCGGTTATGGTGTAGGTGTATATCCCTGCGGGATCCGCTGGATCCGCCGGCTGATAAATACCGCCAGGCAGCTCCGCACCACCCGGCATCGTCCAAGTCCCACCCACATCAGGCGGTCCTCCGAGGTGGGTATACAGGTTATCATTCGGGCTGTTGCTGCAGAGGG
>JBDTJK010000279.1:0-2756 GCA_039935875.1 Casimicrobiaceae bacterium | reverse complement strand
CGGTTGCTCATGCACCGTTTGCCGCAGAATCGGGAAGTCGGCGCGCACCGCAGCCCAATCGGGTGCGGCGCTAGGGGCTGTTACGGTTGCTGTTACCATGAGTGACCTCCAACGAGGTGTCAGGTAGCAGGTATCAGGTAATAGGCGTTCGTCTCCTGACACCCGACACCTGCTGCCTGACCCCTAAAAACAAAATGCCGGCGCAGATCTCCCGGTAGTAGAGATCCCTGCGCCGGCATTGGCGGTCTGGACGACTACTTTGTTGCTACCGGCGGCAGTTGCGGCAGTTCCACTTTGCGCTGGATCTGGTCGCGCACCAGTTCGCGCATACTCTCCAACGGCATCTCTTGCAGCACTTGCTCGAAGAAGCCGCCGACGATCAGCTTTTCCGCCTCGACACGGGGCAAGGCGCGGCTCATCAGGTAGAACACCTGATCTTCGTCAATCATGCCGATGGTCGCGCCGTGCGAACAGCGCACATCGTCGGCCAGGATCTCTAGCCCCGGCACACTGTCGGCTTTGGCCTGGTCGCTCAGAAACAGGATATGGTCGGACAGGTAGGAGTTGGTCTGCTGGCCCGTCGGCTCCACGCGGATCATGCCCGCAAAGCCGGCCCGCGCCGTATCACGCAACGCGCCCTTGAACAGGATGTCGCCGGTGCAATGGTCGCCGACATGGTGGGTCAGCGTACTCAGGTCGAACAGTTGATCGCCGTGCGGGAAGTAGATGCCGCGCGTCTGGGTTTCCGCGCCGCGGCCCAACAGTTCGGTGTCCACCTGGCTGTGGTTAATGCGCCCGCCCAACACGCCGAAGACCCAGTGCATCCGCGCATTCTGGCCCACGTCGGCGCGGCGCTGGTTGAAGGTGTAGACCTCCGGTCCCCAGTTTTCGATGGTGAAATATTCCACCTTGCTGTCCTGGTGCAATACGACTTCCAGCACGCCACTGTAGACGGCGGGCACGCCCGCGTCGCTGCGTAGCACCGGGCTGAGGCCATCGCCGCCCGCCGAGCGGAACTCTTCGACCAAGCGCACTTCGCTGCCCGCTTCGGCCACGATCAGCGTGTGGTGCAGGGTGATGCCGCCCGTGCGATCCAGCGCGACAAGGCTATGCAGCGGCAGGTCCACGGCCACGCCACGCGGCACATAGAGGAACACCCCGCCGTTCCACAGCGCGGCGTTCAGCGCGGTAAATTTGTCGGTGCCGACGGGGATGCTCTGCGACAGGTACTTTTGCACCAAGTCGCCATGTTCGCGCACCGCCGTCACCAGATCGGTGAAAATCACACCTTTGGCCGCCAGATCCGCGCGCAGGTGACTGGAAGCCACACCGGCATTGCGCGTGACGATCAGCCCGGCGTGTTCTTCCTGCGTCGAAAGGGCATCCGGCAGCGCGCTTTCGCCACCTGCGGTCTGGTAGAGATCCAGACTATCGGGCTTGACGGCGCTGATGTCGGTGGTCCACCAGTTGCCGATGCCGCGATTCCAGTTGGGCAACGGTAGGCTCTCGTAAGTGGCGAACGCCGCCAGCCGTGCCTCGCGCAGCCAGGCTGGTTCGCCATGCTGCGCCGACAACTGGGCCACTGCTGCGGCATTGATGTCGCCGGAGTGCCCGCCGCCGTTGCTGTGGCCGTTGGTGCCGGTGGGCACCGGGGCGGTGAGCGGCGCGCTCAGGTTAGGCGCTTGCATGGGCAGCCCCACCTTCATCGGCCATCTCTTCGTCGCTCAGGTTAAAAGCGGCTTTAAGCCATTGATAGCCTTCTTTTTCCAACTTCAGCGCCAGTTCCCAACCGCCCGATTCCACGATGCGCCCACCGACCAGAATATGCACCACATCGGGCTTGATATAGTTGAGGATGCGCTGGTAGTGAGTGATGACCAGGATGCCGACATTCGGCCCGCGCACCGCGTTCACGCCCTCGGCCACCACGCGCACCGCGTCAATATCCAGGCCGGAGTCCGGCTCATCGAGCATGGCGATCTGTGGTTTGAGGACGGCCATTTGCAGGATTTCGAGCCGCTTCTTTTCGCCACCGGAGAAGCCGTCGTTGACATAGCGCGTGGCAAAGTTCTCGTCCATTTTCAGCAGCGCCAGGCTGTCGCGCAAGGTCTTGCGGAACTCTTTGATGGCCGGGGCTTTGGCAGGACGGTTGGATAAGGCCGCCGTTGCCGCCGTCTCGGCCCCGCTCGGCGTATCGCCCGACAACAGTTCGGCATCGCTGATTTTGCGCCGTTCGCGGTGCAGGCTGACCAGCGCTGTCCGCAGGAAGTTGGCGACCGTCACGCCAGGAATGGCGCTCGGATACTGGAAGGCCAGGAACAGGCCCAGGTGCGCGCGTTCGTCCGGCGCAAGTTCCAGCACGTTTTCGCCTTTAAACATAGCGGTGCCGGCGGTCACTTCATAACGCGGGTGGCCCATCAGGGCATTGACCAGTGTGGACTTGCCCGACCCGTTCGGTCCCATAATCGCGTGGACCTCGCCTTTGCGGATGGTCAGGTTCAGCCCTTTGAGGATCTCTTTGCCTTCGACCGCAACGTGCAAATTGGTCACTACCAATTCATCGGCGGGCGGCGCAGTTTGCGTTTGTGTCTCATCCAGTGTTTGCATAGTCATAACCGTGTCTCAAATCCTTTCACAACAACCCACATTAAATGATATTCGCTGACCTCTCCCCCGACCCCTCCCCTGAAGAGGGAGGGGAGATAGACGACCGCTGCCCGACCCCTCCCCCAACCCCCTCCCCTAAAGGGGGAGGG
>JBDTJK010000278.1:0-5973 GCA_039935875.1 Casimicrobiaceae bacterium | reverse complement strand
CAATGCTTGTGTCAGGATGCCGGGAACGTGTGCAAGCGTATCAAATTATTGACTGTACGGTCAATGAAACGTAGACCTGCCGGGCGCTTCGGCGGCACTGGATGACGAGGTGGCGCGCGAGCACCTGCGAGTGAGTCGTGATGCGGTTGCAATACCTGACCAGCTAGTCAATAATCCGCAACCGATCATTGGTCGCTGCGATCAATCGAGGGTGTCCGGTTCACGACTGCGCGAGGGAGATGACATGCTGCATGAAATCAAGGTTCTGGTTTGCGGGTTGGTGGTGCTCGCGACGTCGATGTTGAGCTCGGCCGTGGTGGCAGCAGACGCGGCGCCGAAGCTCAAGATGGTGTTCTCGTCTTCTTCGGCAACGCTGGTGCTCCCACTCTATGTTGCGCAAAAGAAGGGTTGGATGACCGATGTTGAGCCGACATTCGTCAGTGGCGACGCCAACGCCGTGCGCGCGTTGCTCTCGGGAACTGCGGATGTCGCGATCGTGGGCGACTTCAATGTCTATGCAGCCATCGGGCAGGGTGCCAAGATCAAGGCGATCAGTTCATGGCAGAGCATCAACGACTACAACCTGATCGCGGCGCCCGGAATCGGGAGCCTGAAGGACTTGTCGGGGAAGATTTTCGCCGGTACCGGCCCGGGCGGACCCCCCGAGGAATTCAGCAAGATGCTGTTCAAGAAGAAGGGGGTCGACGGCGTGAAGTACATCGCCGTTTCAGGCGGTCACTCCAACATCCTGCAGGCCCTGATTGCCGGACGTGCCGACGGCGGACTGGTCAACACGCTTACCGCGGTGCAGGGCGTGAAGAGCGGCAAGATCAAGGTGCTGACCGCGATGGCAAAGGAGTACCCGGAACTGGGCTACTGCTACAACATCGTCCGTGACGAGACGTTGGCCGATCCGGCGATGAAGGCGCGGCTGGCGCAATTTGCCTTCGACGGGATCGAGGCGGTCCGCTACATTGCCGCACACCCTGACGAGGCCGCCGCCATCCTGCGCGAGCGGGTACCGGACCTCGACCCCACGCTGGCAACGGAAGTAGTCCGCAAGCTCAGCAACGACGCAGTCTGGGGAATCAACGGAGGCATCGAATTGCCGGCCGTCGAAGCGACGCTGGATGTGTTCAGGAAAACGGGCATGCTGAAGGGAACTCTCGACGCGGCGCAGGTGGTTGACGCGCGCTTCGTCGATCAGGCGGTCGCAAAGCTGGGCAAGCACTGACGTGCCGGTCGCTGCGCTCGCGCCCATGGAGCCTCGCGCCATCGCCACGTTGCCGCCGGTGATCCTCGAGATCGATCGTCTCAGCAAGTTTTACACGAGCCGCGAAACACGCGCGGGTGGCGAACCGCGACGAATCACCGCGCTGTCGTCGATCAGCGCGACGGTGCGCCGTGGCGAATTCATTTCGCTGCTGGGACCGAGCGGCTGTGGCAAGACGACGTTGCTGCGGATTGCCGCCGGGCTCACCGGGTGGGACGAAGGCTCGGTCTCGATCGCGGGTTCCCCGATCAACGGCCCCCGCAAGGACGCCTGCATGGTATTCCAGCATTTCGGATTGCTGCCCTGGCGGACGGTTCTTGCCAACGTGCAGTTTCCGCTGGAGCTCGATGGCGTGCCTGATGCGGAAAGCCGCGATCGTGCAATGGAATTGCTGAGGCTCGTCGGACTCGAGCGGCATGGCGAACACTTTCCGCATGAGTTGTCGGGTGGCATGCAGCAGCGCGTTGGCATCGCGCGTGCGTTGATGCGCAAGCCGCTGCTGTTGTTCATGGACGAGCCTTTCGGCGCCCTTGATGCGCAGACGAGGGAAAGGCTGCAGGAGGATTTCCTCAAGATCTGGTCGACGGTAGGGACCACGGTACTGTTCGTCACGCACAGCATCGACGAGGCACTGGTGATGTCCGATCGCATCTTTGTCTTCACTCGCGGCCCCGGACGCATCAAGGCAGTTGTCGATTCGCCGCTCGCCGGCGAGCGGATCGTCGGCGATGCGCGTGGACATCCTGCGTACGGCACTTCGCGCAACGAACTGCGGCAGATGTTGAGCGGGAACGAGGCATGAGCGAAAGACTGATCGACCAGGAAATGGGCGTGGTGGTGGTGGCGGTGGCGAGGCCGACGCCCGCGTCGCTGCGGTGGTGGCTTGATCACCCGAACATCGTGAGAACGATCTCGGTGGCGGCATTTCTTGCGCTTTGGGAATATTTCGGCCTGAAAGTCGACCCACTGTTCCTGGCGGCTCCGAGCAAGATCGTCGAGGCCGCCATCGAATTGATTCGCAGCGGTGAGCTGTTGTCGGCGTTCCTGGCGACGTTCTATCCATTCGCCATCGGCATGGCGATCACCGTAGCCGGCGGCATCATCATCGGCGTGGCGATGGCGCAGTGGCGCCTGCTCGAATATATTCTCGACCCATTCATCAACGCGCTGTACGCGATTCCACGGATCGCGCTCGTTCCGCTGATAATGTTGTGGGCGGGACTCGGCGTGGGCGGCAAGGTCGTCATCCTCGTTTCAATCGCCATCTTCCCCGTCATCATCAACACGTTCTCGGGCATTCGCGACGTGCGCGGGTCGATGCTTGAGGTCGGGCGGGCCTACGGCGCGACGAAGCCGCAGATCTTCTTCAAGATCGTGCTGCCTGCCGCCATTCCGTTCGTGATGACCGGGATACGGCTGGCGGTGGGCATGGGAATCATCGGCATCATCGTCGGCGAGTTCTTTACTGCGCAGACAGGTCTTGGCGGGATGATCGTCACTTATGCCAACGTCTTTGCCACGGCAAAATTGTTTGTCCCGATCATCGTCATCGGGATCATGGGCGTCGTGCTTACCGAACTGGTGCAGGCGCTCGAGCGCCGGCTCTCGCGCTGGCGCGAGCTTGAACGCGATCGTGGTTAAGCTCCGCAGACGCCGCAGGACAGGCGTAACTTTGTGAAGAACCTGTTGCTGATCGGATACGGTGCCATGGGGCGCACGGTGCACCGGGAGCTCGCTGCCAATCGTCATGCGCGAGTGCAGTTCGTGATCGAAACCGGCGAACGGGCCGCGCAGCTGCAGCGAGAACTCGGGACCGGCATTTCGGTCGTTGCGTCGATCGCCGAGTTGTCCGGCGTGCCCGACCTGGCGCTCGAGTGTGCAGGGCACGCCGCGGTATCGGCATTCGTGCCGAATCTGCTCCGGCGCGGCATCGACACGATCGTCGCGTCGGTCGGTGCGCTGGCGGAGCAGGGGCTTCCAGAGCGTCTCGAGGCCGCGGCGTTGGAAGGTGGCGCGCAACTTGTCCTGGTGCCCGGTGCAATCGCGGGCATCGACGCCCTCAGCGCTGCGAGCATTCGCCCGATGCAAAGCGTTGCCTACACGGGACGCAAGGCGCCGTTGGGATGGGCCGGCACGCCGGCGGAATCGGTGACGGATCTGTCGAAACTCCAGTCTGCGATGGTCATTTTCGAGGGCAACGCACGCGATGCCGCGCGTCTGTATCCGAAGAATGCCAATGTCGCCGCCATGGTGGCGCTGGCAGGTATCGGCATGCAGCGTACCCGTGTCACGCTGATCGCGGATCCCGCGGTCACGCGCAACACGCATACCGTGCACGCGGTCGGCGAATTCGGCGAGCTCGAAATCAAGGTGGCTGGCAACGTGCTGGCATCGAATCCCAAGACATCCGCACTCGCCGCATTTTCGATCGTGCGCGCGATCAATAACCGGGTATCCCCGCTGGTCATCTGAATCGCCCATGGCGCAGGTCGGGTTTCAAGCGGCCAGGTTGGGGGGGCGTTACGCAGTACCGGCGACAGGGGGGGTTCGCGCGGCGTGGCGTTGCTCGCGATCATGTCTACCCATCGGTCGCGCCATCGTCCCGTGCGGACAGGGCTGCTACACTGCGCTGAAAATGTTCAATTACCGTCAACGCATCGAGTGCGTGGTGACTGCGAAGTAACAATCGCCGTCACGCGCGGCACATCGTTCGATCACCTTCCCCCAATGGCCGATCATCGCGGATGAAGAGCAAGGCGTTTATTTTGCCGGGGGTTGCGATGGCGCTCGCGACAACGAGTGCGTTCGGGGCTGAAAGTGCTCCGATGCTGAACGGCGCGACGTTATCTCTCGCGTGGATGGTTCCCTTTGCCGGGATGCTGCTGTCCATTGCGGGGATGCCGCTGGCCGCGCCTCGCTTCTGGCACCATCATTTCGGAAAGGTCTCCGCCTTCTGGGCCCTCGCCTTCCTGATTCCGTGCGTGGCCCAATTCGGGCTTCCGTTGGCCGTCCACGAGATCGCGCATACATTGCTCGCGGAATACCTGCCATTCATCATCTTGTTGTGGGCGTTGTACACGGTGGCAGGCGGAATTCACATCAAAGGCAATTTGCACGGCTCGCCGGCGCTGAACACCGGAATACTCGCCGTCGGCACGGGCTTTGCGAGCATCATGGGAACCACCGGCGCGTCGATGTTGTTGATCCGTCCGCTGTTGCGGGCAAACGATGCCCGCAAGCACAAGACACACGTCGTGATCTTCTTCATTTTCCTGGTGGCCAACATCGGAGGATCCCTGACTCCGCTGGGCGACCCGCCGCTGTTTCTCGGGTTTTTGAAGGGCGTCGATTTCTTCTGGACCACCAGGGCGATGTTCCGGCCTGCCCTGACTGCGGTAGTGATCCTGCTGGCCGCGTTTTACGTCATTGACTTCTGGTTCTATCACCGGGCTGGCGAGGCGCGGCCGGATCCTACCCCGGACCGCCCGATACGGATCGATGGAATGCTCAACGTTCTCGTGCTGGGGCCGATGATCCTGGGCGTCGTGCTTCTTTCCGGCGTGTGGAAATCGAGCATCCATTTTGTCGTTTACGGCACGACAATCCAGCTTCAAGACCTCATGCGAGACGTCGGGCTGCTCGCTGTCGTCGCACTGTCGTGGCGCTTTACACCCCAATCCCTGCGACGGATCCATCACTTCGAATGGGGCCCGATGATCGAGGTGGCGAAGCTCTTCGCCGGCATTTTCATAACGCTGATTCCCGCGATTGCGATCCTGCGCGAAGGAAGTCACCAGGCGGCGGCGCCATTGCTCGCGTTGGTAACCGATGAATCGGGCCGCCCAAATCCGGCGATGTATTTCTGGGTGACCGGAGCATTGTCGAGCTTTCTTGATAATGCTCCCACCTACCTCGTGTTCTTCAATCTGGCAGGAGGCGATGCCACCACGCTGATGGGACCGCTGGCGAAAACGCTGACGGCGATTTCGGCGGGAGCCGTATTCATGGGTGCGATCACCTACATCGGGAACGCACCCAACTTCCTGGTCAAATCGGTGGCGGAATCTCGCGGGGTGAAGATGCCCGGCTTTCTCGGATACATGTGCTGGTCTACACTGGTCCTGCTTCCGCTGTTTGCCTTGTTGACAGTCGTTTTCTTTAACGAGTAGCCGCGGATACTGCGAAGTTCCTCCGGCGTTCATCGAACTGGCCCCGCAATCAGCCTGATCCAACGAATTTGGCGTCACACATGGACCGACAACCCAGTCCCCTGCCGGACGGCCACCGCAAGGTACTGCTGCACTCCTGTTGCGCTCCCTGCTCCGGCGAGGTGATGGAAGCGATGCAGGCGTCGGGCATCGACTTCACGATCTTCTTCTATAACCCGAACATCCATCCGCGCCGTGAATACGAGCTGCGCAAGGACGAGAACATTCGCTTTGCCGAAAAGTTTGGAATCCCGTTCATCGATGCGGATTACGAACCGGATGACTGGTTCGCCAGAGCCAAGGGAATGGAGCACGAGCCGGAACGCGGAATCCGCTGCACGATGTGCTTCGACATGCGCTTCGAGCGGGCGGCGCTCTTCGCGCACGAACATGGGTTCCCGGTAATGACCAGTTCGCTGGGAATTTCGCGCTGGAAGAACATGCAGCAGATCAACGACTGCGGCTCGCGCGCCGCATCTCGCTACCCTGGCC
>JBDTJK010000277.1:0-4625 GCA_039935875.1 Casimicrobiaceae bacterium | reverse complement strand
CGTCGCCGGGGCGCATCGCGCACCGCTACAAGCTCGACTTCGGACGGCAGTTCATCGAATGCCGCAACGCGCGCAGCGTCAAGTCGGACCCCCGCTTCATCGAATTGCGCGAAGAGGTCCTCGGCGTCATCCATCAGAGCCGCGAGCGTGACGCCGCATGAGCGCCGACCCGGACATCGACGCGACGGACACGGCGGCAGAACCGCCGAAGGCAAAGGCACCGCGCATAGTCTCCGGGTACAGCATCCCGGGCGAAGGCTCCAGCACGCTGATCAGCGTGATCACCGTGGTGTCGCTGCTTGCGATCTGGTGGATCGCGACGCACGCAGGCCTGATTCGCGACCTGTTCCTGCCGACGCCGGAGCGCATCCTGCACGCGTTCGGCGATGCCTGGCGTGGAGACATCGCCGGGGGCAAGCCGCTGCAAGTGCATTTCTGGGCCAGCCTGTACCGCGTGTTCGCGGCGTTCCTGCTGGCCGTCGTCACCGCGATACCCGCGGGCATCGCGATGGGCGTATCGCGCGTCGCGCGCGGCATCCTCGATCCGCCAATCGAGTTCTACCGGCCGTTGCCGCCTCTGGCCTACCTGCCGCTGATCGTCATCTGGTTCGGCATCGACGAAAAAGCGAAGATCGTGCTGATCTTCCTGGCGTGCTTCGCGCCGCTGGCAATGGCCGCCCGCGCCGGCGTGCGCGGCGTGATGATCGAGCAGATCAACGCGGCGTATTCGATGGGTGCGTCGAAGTGGCAGGTGATCTGGCATGTGATCGTGCCCGCGGCGATGCCGGAGATCTTTACCGGCATGCGCATCTCGATCGGCTTCGGGTGGACGACGCTGGTTGCCGCGGAAATGGTCGCCGCCACCGAAGGCTTGGGACAGATGGTGCTGAACGCGTCCAACTTCCTGCGCACCGATGTCGTGATGATGGGCATCGTCGTGATCGGCGTGGTCGCCTATGCATTCGACCTTCTGATGCGCTACGTCGAGCGCCTGGTGGTTCCGTGGAAGGGCCGCGTCTAGTGCATGTTGCGGTGCAGCAACGACGCCCGTGCCGCGCGCACCTTCCGTCGGCACTGCGTTGACATTGCGCTGAAGGCTTGCGACGCTCGCACTGATGAGCAATCGACCGCACGTGCAAAAACTCGTCGAACGCGCCCGGCTCCTGCCGGCGCTGTCGGCGGCCATGGTATTTCCCTGCGACGGCGATTCGCTGCAGCTTGCACTGTCCGGTTCATTTGCCGGATACCTTGCACCAACGCTGGTCGGGCCCCAAGCGCGCATCCGCGACATCGCCAATCGCGCCGGCCTCGACATTTCGCGGCTGCCGATCGTCAACACGGCGGATGACGCCAGCGAGGCGGCGCAGCACGCGGTCCGGCTCGCGGCCCAGGGGAAGGTTGCTGCGCTGGTCAAGGGCGCGATGTCCGATGGCGAACTGCTCACGCCAGTGGCTGCGCTGGACAGCGGGTTGCGCACCGACACGCGGCTATCGCATGCCGCGTTCCTCGACCTGCCGGGGATCAACCGCTGGATGCTGCTCGCCGACGCGCTGCTCAACGTGACACCCAACCTCGCGGCGAAGAAGGACATCGTGCAGAACACCGCGCGCCTGGCGGTTGCGCTGGGTCTGCCTGCACCCTATGTCGCGCTGCTTGCCGGCATGGACGTCGCGGCCACTGCGCTGCCATCGACCGCGGAAGCGTTGGCGCTGAAGTCGATGGCGGTCGAAGGACTTTTCCCCGGCGCGATCGTCGAGGGACCGATGCTGCCGGATGCGGCGTTGCGTGCCGACGACGGACGCGCAGGCGTTGCACGCAACGATGTGACCGGGCGTGCCGACATCCTGATCGCGCCGTCGCTGGAAACCGCGGTGATGGTGATGCGCACGCTGACCGGCATCACCCAGGGACTCGCCTGCGGCATCGTGCTCGGCGCCAAGGTGCCGATCGTCGTTCCTGCGCGCAGCGACTCGATGGAAATGCGCATGGCGTCCTGCGTGATCGCCTCGCTCGCCGCGGCACATGCCGGTGCGATGTCGAAGCAGGCATCGGCGGCATCGATCGTACCCGCAGCGGCTTCGCGCGTCGCCGCCTGAGCCGGGCCAGAAACGCGATTGCCCGCGAAAGGCTAGTCTCGCGCGCGCTCGTCGATGGATGCGCGGCGTGGCATTATCGTGGTCCACGCGATTTTCCAAGCTGATTTTTGTCCCGCCTAACTCCGTTCGTCGGCGCTGCCACGCTCACGCGCCTGCTGCCCTTCCTCGCGTGGCGCCACCGCGTCACCAAGCTCACGCTGCGAGCGGATCTGCTCGCCGGATTCGTCGGCGCCTGCGTGGTGTTGCCGCAGGGTATCGCCTACGCGACCCTCGCCGGGCTGCCGCCGCAGTACGGATTGTTCAGCGCGATCGTGCCGGTGATCGTTGCGGCGCTGTGGGGTTCGTCGTGGCACCAGGTCTCGGGTCCGACCAACACGATGGCGCTGGCGGTGTTCGCGATCGTCACCCCGCTCGCCATACCGGGCAGCGATCCCTACATCAAGCTGGTGCTGACGTTGATGCTGATGCTCGGGCTGATCCAGTTGGCGCTCGGGGTTGCGCGGCTCGGCGCGATGGTCAATTTCATCTCCAACACGGTGATCGTCGGCTTCACCGCCGGCGCGGGCCTCCTGATCATCGTCGGCCAGATCGCCAACTTCTTCGGCGTGACGATCGCTGCCGACGCCGACATCGTGCAAACGGGTGCGCGCCTGGTCGGCCAATGGCGCAACGTCGATCCCGCCACGCTCGGCGTCGGCGTGATGACGATGGCGGCAGCGTTCGCCGGCCGACGTTTCTTTCCGCAGATCCCGTACATGATCACCGGCTTGATCGCAGGCACGCTGCTGGCATGGCTGTTAGCACGCTTTGGCATCGCGCACGTGCGCACGATCGGCGCGCTGCCCTCCGCGATTCCGCAACTTTCGATGCCGTCGTTCGACTTCGCCGACTGGCGCCACCTCGCGCCCGGCGCGCTGGCGCTGACCGCCCTCGCGCTGGCGCAGGCGGTATCGGTCGCACGCGCAGTCGCCACCAAATCCGGGCAGCGCCTCGACGGCAACCAGGAATTCATCGGCCAAGGCCTGTCGAATGTTGCCGGCGCATTCACGTCCTGCTTTCCGACATCCGGGTCGTTCAATCGCATCTGGGTCAACTTCGAGGCGGGCGCGCGAACCCCGCTCGCCGCAGTGTTCTCCGGCGTATTCCTGCTGCTGCTGCTGCTGGTGCTGGCGCCGTTCGCCGCGCTGCTGCCGTTTGCGACGATGGCCGGGCTGCTGTTCATCGTCGCGTGGGGGCTGATCGATTTCGCGCAGATCCGCAACATCGCGCGCACGCAGAGCGCCGAAGCGTGGGTGCTGGCGATCACGCTGACCGCCACGCTGACGATCCAGCTCGAATTCGCGATCCTGGTCGGGGTGCTGGCGTCGTTCTTCGTCTACCTGCAGCGCACGACGCGCCCGCGTGTCATGCGCATTGCCGCCAACCCCTCCACCCCTGAGTCTCCGGATGGGGAATCTGCGACCGCGCGCAGACAGGTCGACATCGTGCGCATCGACGGCTCGCTGTTCTTCGGCGCCACCGACCATGTGCGCGATCGGCTGGATGCCGTGCGCGTCGAGCGGCCTGCGGCGCGCCACGTGCTGCTGATGCTGAGCGGCGTCAATTTCATCGACGTCGCCGGCGCCGAGCTGCTGGCCGAATTCGCCAACGCGCTGCGCCAGCAGGGCGCCACGCTGTGGATGGCCCACCTTCGATCGTCGGTGCGCGAAGTGCTGCAACGCGGCGGCTACCTGCAGGCCATCGGCGCGCAGCATGCGTTCGACGACGAGGCCGATGCGCTACACGCGATACATGCCGAAATCGACGTGCAGCAGGCGCCGGCACCCGCGCCCGATTGAAACGGCGCACGCTCGCCGATCGACTCCCCGAGGCAACCAAGCGCCGGCGTGGCGCTACTGCGTCGCCTTCTTCAGGCTGCGCACGCGGATCGCGGGTACGACACGCGAGGTTGCGGCAATCACGTCCGCGCCTGTCACGCAATCGACGAAATAGCGCTTCACGCCGTCGATCTCTTCCTCGACCAGCCCGTGGATGTCGGTGTCGAAGCCGGGAAAGCGTTGGTTGAAGTCGCGCGCGAACTGCAGGTACTTGACGATCTGCCGGTTGAACCGCTCGCCGGGAATCAGCAACGGAATGCCCGGCGGATAGGGCGTCAGCAACACGCTCGTCACACGCCCTTCGAGGTTGTCAATTTCCACACGCTCGATCTCGCGATGGGCCATGTGCGCGAACGCGTCGGCGGGCTTCATCGCAGGCTCGAGGGTCGACATGTACATCTCGGTGGTCAGGCGGCCCATGTCGTTGTTCTTGTAGATGCCGTGGATCGCATCGCACAGGGCGCGCAATCCTGTCTTCTCGTAGCGCGGATGCGCCTGCACGAATTCCGGCAGCACGCGCCACAGCGGCTGGTTCTTGTCGTAGTCGTCCTTGAACTGCTGCAGCGCGGTCAACAGCGTGTTCCAGCGTCCCTTGGTGATGCCGATCGTGAACATGATGAAGAACGAATAGAGCCCGGTCTTCTCGACGATG
>JBDTJK010000276.1:0-2698 GCA_039935875.1 Casimicrobiaceae bacterium | reverse complement strand
AGTTCGCCTCGCGCCATGAGGGACTGCACCTCGAGGACAAGGGCTCCACGCTGGCGCTGCATTACCGCGCGGCGCCGCAGCTCGCCTCGCACGTGCACCAGGTGATGCGCGCGCAGGTCGAATGGGCCCTGAGCGAGGGATTCCACCTGCAATCCGGGAAGCGGCTGCTGGAGATTCGTCCGGAAGGGCGCGACAAGGGGACTGCCATTCGCGACTTCATGAAGGAATCACCGTTCCGCGGACGCGTGCCCGTGTTCATCGGCGATGATCGCACCGACGAGCACGGATTCGCGGTGGTGCGCTCGCTGAAAGGCATCGCCATCAAGGTCGGCGAAGGTCCGACGATCGCCAACCACCGCCTTGATGATGTCGCGGCCGTGCGCCGCTGGCTGGACGACGCAGTGGCGACGCGCTAGCCACGGCCGCGATCCTGGACCCTGGCTGGGCCCGTTGCATTGCGCGAACCGCCGGGCGCTAACTCGACTTCACCGTGGCGCGTCGGTATGCTGCGGGTCACTGAACATCCCCGCAATGGTTGGCGCGCGCGCGAGACTCTCTGCGCAGCGGTCGATCGCCAGGGTTTCCGTGAATACGAGGGACCGCCGGGTTGAACGGCCACGATAACGATCAACGGAGGAATTTCGATGCAAGGCAAATCTGGTATCAGCAACATCGCTCGGTTCGCGCGGATCACATGGATGGCAGGGCTGGTGCTGGCGGCATTGGGCACCGCCGGGGCGGTGCAGGCGGCGGATCGAACGCTCACGATGTATTGCGCCGTCGACGAAGCCTGGTGCCGCGCCATGGCGACAACGTACCAGAAGATCACCGGTGTCCATGTCGACATGACACGCATGAGCGCGGGCGAAATCTACGCACGGTTGCGTGCGGAGAAGGCGAATCCGCAAGCGGACATCTGGTGGGGCGGCACCGGCGACCCGCATCTGCAGGCAGCGGAAGAGGGGCTGACGAGCGAGTACAAGTCGCCCGAGCTCGTCAACATGCGCGACTGGTCGCAGAAACAGGCGGCGCGTTCCAAGTACCGCACCGTCGGCATCTATCTCGGCGCCCTCGGCTATGGCTACAACGCCGACGACTTCAAGCAGCGCAAGCTCACGGCGCCGGCATGCTGGTCTGACCTCATCAAGCCCGAGTTCAAGGGCGAAGTCGAGATGGCCGACCCCAATTCGTCGGGTACCGCGTGGACGATGCTTGCGACCATCGTGCAGCTGATGGGCGAGGAGAAGGCCTTCGTGTACCTGAAACAGCTCAACCGCAATATCGCCGAATACACGAAAGCCGGTGCAGCCCCTGCCCTCGCAGTCGGCAAGGGCGAAACGCTGATCGGCATCGCGTTCCAGCACGACGTGATCAACGCCGCCAAGCAGAATCCCGCGGTGAAGGTGGTCTCACCCTGCGAAGGCACCGGCTATGAAATCGGCTCGATGAGCATCGTCAATGGTGCCAAGCATCCGGACGAAGCGAAGAAGTTCTACGACTGGGCGCTGACGGTGGATGCGCAGAAACTCGCCGCCCCGAACGGCAGCTACCAGATCCCGTCGAACAAGGACACGCCGGTGCCGCCCGAGGCGCCCGACCTGTCCAAGATCAAGCTGATCGACTACGACTTCGCCAAGTACGGTTCCACGGCCGTGCGCACGCGGCTGTTGAAGCGGTTCACGGACGAGGTCCGTAGCAGCAGCTGATCCGCTGCCTCGAGGCCGGTTGCCCCGCGCGGGCGATTGGCCTCGGTCCACCGAATTCACGGGTGATTGGCATAGCGCCGCCTGGCGCGACGACCCTTGGCGCAACCCATCGACCTCTCTCCCCGTCGCCGCGACGTTGCCGCCTGGATCCTGGTCGCCTGGGTCAGCCTGTTGCTGCTGCCGTGGTACCAGATCGAAGGCGGACTTTTCTCGTTCGACTGGCTCGCTCACCCGGAAAATGCGCGCTCGGCCGCGCTGCTGTCGTTCGACGCACGGCCGTGGCTCTTCCCGCTGGCGCTGGCGCCGCTGATCGCGACATGGCTCTACGCGCAGCGCCGCATGCGCGGTGTCGGCGTCGCCGCCGCGTTGGGGATCGCGTGGCTCCTCGCCGAAGGCTTTTCGATCACCAACGCCGGATGGGGATACGCGTGGCTCGCCGCGCTGTTCGCGACGCCGGGGCCGAAGCAGTCAGGCGTCGGCTGGGGCGCGGTGTTCTACGCGGTCGCGATGCTGATGCTGTTGGCGATGGCGCTCGCCCATCGCGGGTGGTGCAAGGGCGATCGCTTCATCGTCGCCGCGCTGCTGCTGGTCATCGCCTCGATGCTCCTGTTCGTTGCGTATCCGCTGCTGTCGATCCTTCTTTCGGCGTTAAAGGACAACAGCGGCAACATCGCGCCTTCGCAGTTCGCCGACAAGCTCTTCAGCGCGAGCATCTGGAGCCTGCGTTGCCTCTCGAGCGACGGCAACTGTGGCTCGGCATGGAACACCGTCGCGCTGGCGGTGCTGGTCGGCGTGCTGTGCACGGCGCTCGGGCTGCCGCTGGCGCTGATCGCGCTGCGCACGCGGTTGCGCGCAAAATGGCTGCTGCGCGCGCTGTCGATCCTGCCGATCGTCACCCCGCCGTTCGTCATCGGTCTGGCGCTGATCCTGCTGTTCGGCCGCGCGGGGATCGTGACGAATCTGCTGTCCGCGCATTTCGGCATTGCGCGCAG
>JBDTJK010000275.1:0-7229 GCA_039935875.1 Casimicrobiaceae bacterium | reverse complement strand
TGTGGTCCTGCTGCCAGACGTGCGAGGCGAGCAGATAGTTCAGCGAGGCGATCGGCCGGCGCCACGGCAACTCCTCCTTGGTGACCTTGAGCCACTTGGCGTGCTGGCTGAACATCGAATCGATGATTCGGATGAACGCTTCGTAGCTGTTGAAGAGCCCATGCCGGCCGGTCAGCAGGTAGCCTTCCAGCCAGCCCTCGCACTGGTGCTCGCTGAGCATCGAATCGAGGACGCGCCCGGTAGGGGCAAGGAACTCGTCGTTGCCAACGGTCGCCGCGTCCCACTGGCGGTCGGTGACCTCGAAGACGGCGCCAAGCAGGTTCGACAATGTCTCGTCCGGACCGAAGATGCGGAAGTTGCTTTGGTTCAGCTTGGCGATGTCCTTGAAGAACTCGCCGAGCACGAGGGTGTCTTGTCCGTCGACTGCGCCCGGGGAAGGCACATGAACCGCATGCACACGGAAATCGGGCATCTGCAGATCGCGCAGCAATATTCCGCCATTGGCGTTCGGATTGGCGCCCATCCGCCGCGCGCCCTTCGGTGCCATTTCGGCCAGCTCCGCGATCAGTCGTCCGCTCTCGTCAAACAATTCCTCGGCTTTGTAGCTTTTCATCCAGCTTTCAAGTTGTGCGAGGTGCTCTGGATGCTGGGGATCGACCAGCAGCGGCACCTGGTGCGCCCGGAACGTTCCCTCGACCTGCAGCCCGTCGACGATTTTCGGTCCGGTCCAGCCCTTCGGCGATTTGAGGACGATCATCGGCCAGCGCGGCCGAGTAGCCGTGTGGGTGGTGCGCGCGGAAATCTGGATCTGCCTGATGTCCGCGATGGCCTTGTCCATGACGGTGGCCATCAACTCGTGCATCGTCGCCGGATCGTCGCCCTCGACAAAATAGGGAGTCCAGCCGCAGCCCCGAAGGAATTGCTCCAGTTCGTCATGCTCGATGCGCGCGAGCACCGTCGGATTGCTGATCTTGTAGCCGTTCAGATGCAGGATCGGCAGCACTGCACCATCGGTCACCGGATCGAGAAACTTGTTGGACTGCCACGCCGTTGCCAACGGACCGGTCTCCGCCTCGCCGTCGCCGATGACACAGGCGACGATCAAGTCCGGGTTGTCGAACGCGGCGCCAAAGGCGTGGCTGAGCGAGTAGCCGAGCTCGCCGCCTTCGTGGATCGATCCCGGCGTCGTTGGCGCGACATGACTGGAAATGCCGCCGGGAAACGAGAACTGCTTGAACAGTTTCTTGAGTCCGGCTTCATCCTGGGTGATGTTCGGATAGACCTCGCTCCAGGTGCCTTCGAGATACACGTTGCCCACAATGGCCGGGCCGCCATGGCCGGGGCCGGCGATGTAGATCATGTCCAGATCGTGGTTCTTGATGACCCGGTTCAGATGGACATAGATGAAGTTCTGCCCCGGCGTCGTGCCCCAGTGACCGACGACGAGCGGCTTGACGTGCGCCATCGTCAAAGGCTCGCGCAGCAGCGGGTTGTCGTAGAGGTAGATCTGCCCGACCGAGACATAGTTGGCGGTCCGCCAGTAGGCGTTCATCCGCCGTAACTCCTCTGCGCTCAAGGTCCGGTTTTTGCGGGGATCCGGCGTCGCGACATTGCGGTCCTGAGCCTCTCGCGGCAATGTGAGTGTGTCGTTCATGATCTCGGTTCTCTTGGTTTAGTCGGTTTCAAGCGCCCGTACTTTTTTCAGGCGGCGTCGGTGGCGCGAATCGGTCGGGAGGGAGAAACCTCGCGGTCAAGCCGTCACCGGGACAGCTCCGAAAATCGCATCAAAATCCGCAGCCTTAAGACTGGCGCCGCCGACCAGCACACCGCCAACTTCCGGTAGCGGCGATCAAGGGCCGCATGTGATTCGCGAACGAACCGGGTCGGCGCTCCGCGCGTGAGGTACTTCGCGTTGGTTAAGCATCACCCACCCGACTTGCTGAAGACCCGGTCCTGCTGATATCGGATTTCATCCGGACATAATCGTCGCGGGTGATATCGCCCTTTGTGTATCGCGCGTCGAGAATGTCCAAGGCGTCACCGCCTGGCATGCTGCCGAATCTGCGGTGGGCGCGGTAGGTATAGCCCCAGTTGCCGATGCTCGAGAACAACAGGAAGATGAAGCCCATCCACAAAAGCCAGCCCCAGCCGAAATACCAGTCGTTCCAATAGGCATGCTGCATCGTCACTCTCCTGTCCAGGTCAACGGATTCGTCGATCGATGTACGACTCTGCGCCCAGACGGTCTTGAGTTCTGTTCGGCAGCGCACCGAATCGCCAGGTAGCAAGGTAAAAGGATCGCGCGCCAGCGCCGCTTCTTGACACAGGACGCGATCACACACGGCCGGGAAGTTGCGGAGGGTGCAGCAGCAGGTGAAGCCTGGCTTCCTGACCGCAAACACGCGTTGCGGAGCAACGGGCGATGAAGCAAGCCACGTGACGTCGCAGGTCTCCGAGCTCAGCCGGGACTTCCGGCTCGAGCCGCTGGCCTGCCACGTCCTGCCTTGAAGCCGACTCTACCCAGGATTCGATCGTACGATTCCCGATCCGCCTTGTAGCACCCGCAGGCAGCGCTCCTGAGCCCGCGCCGGTCGAGAACCGTGATATCGCCGCGGTGGTAACGGATCAGCCTCCGCTTCTGCAGGCAGCTCGCGGCCTTGGTCACGCCAACCCGGCGGACGCCGAGCATGAAGGACAGGAACTCGTGTGTGACATGAAACGCGTCCGCGTGCGCGCGATCCTGAGTCATGAGCAGCCAGCGGGCAAGCCGCGCCTCGACCACGTGAAAGCGCTTACAGGCAGCCGTCTGCGCAAGCTGGCTCAAATGCACGAAGACATAGCGATCGATCGTGCGTTGCAGCGGTTGGCTGCGCCGAAGTTCGCTGCAGAAGCGTGCAGCGTCCATTCGTAGCGCCATTCCCGCGCCCTGCACGACCGCACGCACCGGCGACACGTCGACGCCGAGCGCGAGTGGAATTCCTAACATACCCTCGTTTCCAACCAGGCCAACTTCGAGAGCCGCGGAAGCGTCGATCGGCATGACCAGCGAGATGAAGCTCGTCGTGGGAAAATAGACCTGCGTCAGCCGCTCACCGGGGTCGCAAAGGACGTCGGTAAAAATGAGGTCGACAAGTTCGCATCCGGACAGCATACGGTGCCGATCGCTGGGCGGCAGCGCTCGTAGCAAGCGATTCGAACTGGCGGGGATGCGTGGGACCGAAGGCACCGATACTCTCCTTATGAGGTCGGTGAGACACCCGCCAGCACACGGAGAATCGCGCGCAATGCCAATGGCTGCTTGATGACTCGAGCGCGGTCTCACCCACCGCGATGTGACCGAGTGTAGGGCGGCGCCGTTGCCTCGTCCGCTCGCTAGCGCACATAGGTGCCCACCGCGGCGGGCCACGGCGCACGATGAATCGATTCGCAGCGCTACCCGACGTCGAAGGGCAGGCGATGATCGAGGTCTGCTTTGGCTACTGGGTAGCCGTGTTCCAGTCCGGCCAAGTGACCACATCCCAAGCGGGCCTCGCTACCGTCACGTTGGCTTTACGGCCCTGTCCTGGAAAAGGCGTGCCGACACTCTTTGCTGGCCGCGCCGCCAGCACCCATTCCGGACAGCATCGCTGGAGATCGTCTGTGCGGTACCGCACTTGGCTGTCTCGCCATGGCATTGAACTGTGCGGACTCCCGGACGCTCCAATATTCGAGAGGATGGAGCCATTCCGAGGGCAGCCAGGTCAAATTCACATTCGACTGCGCGCACGCCGGTCACTGGGAAGGCAACGACGCCGTGGTGCGCGTCGCCTGCTGGCGCAAGGAAGAACTGGCCCGCCCGAAGGAAGGAAACAGAATGCAAGATAAAACTAAATCCGACGTGAGTGGCTTTGTCTATTTCGCGGTGGGGGTTGCCGCGCTGGGCGGCCTGCTCTTCGGGTACGACACAGGGGTTATTTCCGGGGCAATCCTGTTTATCAAGGATCAGTTTTCCCTGTCGGCAACCATGGAGGAAATCGTCGTCAGTTCCGTACTGGCGGGCGCCGTCGTTGGTGCGGGTTTGGGAGGTGCGCTGACGGGACGCCTTGGGAGGCGCGGCATGATCATCCTTGCGGGTATCATCTTCACCGCGAGTGCCCTCGGCACGGCGCTGGCACCGACGGTTGCGTGGCTGATTGCCGCCAGGATCGTGAGCGGCATCGCCATCGGCATCGCTTCATTCATCTCGCCGATGTACATCGCCGAGCTCGTGCCGGCCAAAGCCCGCGGTTCATTGGTCGCCGTCAACATGCTGGCGATCACCACCGGGATCGTGGTCGCCTATCTGGTGGATTACGCATTTTCCGGCTCACACCAATGGCGTTACATGTTCGGCTTGGCGGCCATACCTTCCGTCGCCCTCGTGATCGGCATGTGGCGGCTGCCCGACAGCCCACGCTGGCTGATCAGCAAGTCGAGACTTGACCAGGCGCGACAGATCTTGCAGCGCGCCCGGAATGCATCCGATGTCAGTGCGGAAATTGCCGAGATCCAGAAAAGCATGCAACAACAGAGCACCGGCGGAATGAAAGGACTGTTCCAGCCTTCACTGAGGATGCCCATGATCGTCGGCTTGGGCCTCGCGGTATTTCAGCAGATAACCGGCATCAACACGGTCATCTATTACGCACCGACCATTTTCAAGTTCGCCGGCATTGCGGCCACTGGACCGGCGATTCTGGCTGGGGCAGCGTTAACAATGGTGATGTGGATTTTCCACGTGCTGGCCATCGTCCTGCTGGATCGTGTCGGCCGCAGGCCTTTGTTATTGGTCGGAGTGGCCGGTCAG
This sequence comes from Casimicrobiaceae bacterium, assembly GCA_039935875.1. Taxonomy (GTDB): domain Bacteria; phylum Pseudomonadota; class Gammaproteobacteria; order Burkholderiales; family Casimicrobiaceae; genus VBCG01. The sequence goes on along the minus strand of JBDTJK010000275.1, from coordinate 2,404 downwards.
ATTGTTGGCCTGGCGATCCTGGGTGCGGCCTTCCAGTTCGAGCAGCTGGCGAGCTTCAAGAGCTATGTTGCGATTGGCGGCTTGGTGATCTATGTCGCTTGCTTCGCGTTTGGACTCGGGCCAATCTTCTGGCTGCTGATTTCCGAGATTTATCCGTTGAAGGTGCGCGGTGCGGCCATGAGCGCGGTGACGGTCACCAACTGGGCACTGAACCTGGGTGTCGCGGTGACCTTCCTGACCCTGGTCGCAGTGCTGGGACGCGCGGGCACGTTTTGGTTGTATGGCGTCATCGCTGTGGGTGCATGGGTTTTCTTTTATAGGCTGGTGCCGGAAACCAAGGGCAAGACGCTGGAGCAAATCGAAGCGCACTGGCGGTCGGGAAAGTCTCCCCGAGCGTTATGACAACGAAGAGGTGAATTTATGAAGGAGATAGTCTTTACCTGTCGACTTTCGGCGAAGCCAAGGCCGTTGCCGCATGTCTGGGAACATACCGTCGGCAGCGGCCATGCGCCACTCGCATTGCGAGCTGACTGGCAGCGCCAGCTGCGACAATGTCATGAGCAGCTTGGTTTTCAACACGTCCGCTTCCACGACATCCTCAGCGACGACATGGGTACGCTGATGGACGAGCAGGATCGGCTGCTCTACTCCTTTTTCAACGCCGACCAGATCTGCGATTTTCTGCTCTCCATCGGCATGAAGCCCTTTGTCGAGCTGAGCTTCATGCCCTCGACGCTCTCGTCGGGCGGCACGACGGTGTTCCATTACAGCGCCAACGTCACGCCGCCAAAGGACTACGCAGCGTGGGGGGCGTTCGTCACAAGACTGGTGACGCATTGGGTTCAACGATACGGCATCGACGAAGTCAGCAACTGGTTCTTCGAAGTCTGGAACGAGCCGAACCTGCCAGCCTTCTGGACCGGCACGCAGGCCGATTACTTCAAACTCTACCGCTTCACCGTGCAGGCGATCAAGGATGTGGACGATCGGCTCCAGGTTGGCGGCCCGGCTACTGCGAACAATGAATGGATCACGGAGTTCCTCGATTTCTGCGCGAAGAACAAGCTGCCAGCCGATTTTGTCAGCACGCATCACTATCCGACCGACGCACTCGGCTCGGTAGGCGAGGATACCGAGACGCAACTGGCGCACAGCAAGAGGAGCATTCTTCGCAAATGGGCCCGGCAGACGCGCCGCAAGGCCCGAGGCAAGCCGGTCTACTACACGGAATGGAGTTCCTCGTCGAATCCGCGCGACCACCTCCACGACGAGCCCTATACGGCTGCGGTCATCGTCAAGACGATGATGGAAGCCCGCGGCCTCGTGCAGGGCTACAGCTATTGGGCGTTCAGCGATATCTTCGAGGAGAACTACATTCCGGCGACCGCCTTCCAGGGCGGTTTCGGCCTGCTGACTCTGCAGGGGGTCGCCAAGCCTTCCTACCGCGCTTTCGAGCTGTTGCACCGGCTCGGCGTCGATGAGTTGCCAGTGCAAGGGAAACACGACAGGGTGGATGTCTGGGTCGTCGGTCGTGAGGATGCCGTCACCGTGTTGATCACGAATCATGTCCTGCCGCGGCACGCGATCAAGCCCGAGTCGCTGCGCATTCAATTGAAGGGTCTCCTGGCGCCGCGCAATGTCTATATCGAACGCATCGATGACGAACATGCCAATGCCAAGCGCTTGTGGATTGAAATGAACAAGCCGGCCCTTCCCACGCAGCGGGAGGTCGAACAGTTGCACGTGGCATCCCAGATCGTGCGCGAGTCGCTGCCATGGGAATTCAAGGCCGGAACACTGGATCTGGAATTCACGATGCCGCCCCAGGCCATCGCTGCAATCACCGTGGAACTGACGCCGAAGCAGCCGGGGCGAAAGCCACGATCGTGAGTGTCGCTGACGAGCGCTCCGCGCTGATGGAAACCTTGCAACGCGATACGTTCAACTACTTCGTGCACGAGGCCAATCCGGTCAACGGCCTGATCATCGACAAGACGCAGCCAGGAACGCCAGCGAGCATTGCGGCCGTCGGGTTGGCTTTGTCGTCTTATCCGGTGGGTGTGGAACGCGGCTTCATGACCCGCACACACGCGATCGAGCGCACTCTCGCGACTTTGCGCTTTTTCCAAAGAAGCGTTCAGAGCAACGATGCCGATGCGACCGGCTACAAGGGCTTCTATTATCACTTTCTCGATATGGCCAGTGGAAAGCGGGTATGGAACTGCGAACTGTCGACGGTCGACACCGCCTTTCTGCTGGCCGGCATGTTGACAGCGGCAGCGTACTTCTCCGCCGGCACGGCTGACGAACGAGAGATCCGTGAACTCGCCGACGAGCTGTATCGACGCACCGACTGGAATTGGGCGCAAAACAGCGGCCTCGCCGTGACACTTGGCTGGAAGCC
>JBDTJK010000274.1:0-12424 GCA_039935875.1 Casimicrobiaceae bacterium | reverse complement strand
CACGGACTTCTGGATGTTCCCGCTCGGCACCATTGCCGTCGGCATCATGTCCCTCGTGATGGCCGCGAATGCGTGACGCGGCGCGGAGCCGCTAGTTACATGACCGATTTCACGGAGCTTCCCTAGGGCGATTGCTCGGCGATGCCCGTGATTATGAGGCGATCCCCGCAGAGATCGAAATAGTAGTCGTTGAAGTACTTCTTGCCGTTGGCTTTCAGGCCTTCACCGCGCAGGTGGGCCGAGCCCGGTCTGGTCGATGGATCGCCTGGCGTGCCCGGTGTGAGAAACCGGTCGGCGAAGGCCAGGAAATCGGCATCGATACCGTCCATGCCGCGGATCGCCACGATCTGCTTTGCATTGAATCCCATCGCTGATAACGTCGCCTTCAGGTCCTTCCTGAGCGCCGCATCGCGCAATGCCACGTAGGCAGCGGTCACTGCCTCCTCGACCGGCTTTGGCGTTGTAGCTGGCAGCCGCCGCTTTTGGTCGCGGTCGCCGTAGCTTAGCTCGTCGAACTTTGGATTCGACAACGGCAAGTCGAACTTGAATCCACCGTATTGTCGATGCTGGACGTTACCGACGACACGGCCCGCATCGGATTTGAGGGTGCTCGACCAGCCGTGCACAGTGAAATCGGTGAGACTGCCACCAAACGGCGTACCGGCTGCGAAATACTTCGATTGCCCCAAGGCATCGAGCGTCACCTCGGCAAAACTCGCGTTGCGCAACGTCGACAGGGCGCGCGTCAGCGCAAGCGGGCAGGCCGACTCGGCCAGCATCGGCGAGGCGATGGGTTTGCTGGCGACGTACACGACGGTGCCCGCACCGGTCTGGGACGGGTAGGCAATGCCGTCGACCAGGTCAAACGCACCGATGTTCACTTCCTTGATGTGCCCTTTGACCGGTGCCGCGTAGACATAGGGCGGCACCTTGGCTTCAGCGACCTTTTCGGCCGCCTTCACGCCCGCCTTGGGTCGAGCGCCCGATGCGGATTCGTCGTTGCCGCAGCCTGCCGCGGCGAGCGCGGCGAAGAGGGCCGCAACGATAGCGAAGCCACGAGTTCGCTTGAGGATCGAGATCGACGACGGCATCGGATTGCGAGCGGACGACGACGGGGAGGAAATCAGGTCCCACGAGGCGGCGGCCATTCCGGCAGTCACCGGTCGGCGCGGGCACACCGACAACCGGAGCGACGCTTCGGACGGCGTAATGGCGGTGACGCTCCCGTTCACAGGAATGCGCCGGGGAGCGCGGACGTGATCAACCATGGATCGCCTGCTCGAACTTGCCGGTGGCGCCATCGAATGTCACCTGCAGCGATGGTCCCTGCTTGACTTGGTAGTTGATAAACCAGATGCCCTTGCGACCGCTGCTGTTCGGGCCTACGCTGAACTGAAGCATCGGCTGGGCGCCTTTGGCGATCAGGGGAGCGCCGCCTTTTTCCGCGCCGACGGCGAGCATCTGCTTCACGTCGCCGTAAAGTTCTCCTTTCATCGCCGGCACCGCCCGGCCGGCGTCCTCGTCCGTCGAACACGCCAACATGCCGTTGGCGATGCTGACCGCGATGGTTTTCTTCGCGGCCTTCGAGTACCAGACCATGTACCAGTTCGCGGATCGGGCATCCGCGTCGATCGGCCCGAGGATCGTGTTGCCGAGGCGCACGACGACCACGTCCGCCTGCCATGCTTGCGCCCGCTTGTACGCTGCCGCATAGGCCGTGCCGAAGGCGACCGTCTTTTGCGCGCTCAACTGCTCGGGCTTGCAGCCATCCGCGGGCGACTGCGCGCGCGCGGGCTCGACCGGCAACATTGCGAGCGCAGCGAGCGCCAGCGTCATGAAGAGCGCGTGCAGTGCCATCATGCGAACCTCCCCTCGGGGCCGAACCGCCGGCCAGGTCAACACGCGATCCTGAAGTCATTGGTGAGCGTGACGTCGAACGTGGCCGTTACCTTTGGCCCGCGGGTGACAATATCGTCGATTGCGAGCTCGCCTGCAAGGTGCGTCGTGTCCTCGACCTTGGCGATGAGGGCAATGGACCGCGCCGTACCCGAATACTGTACCTTCTGGCCGTTGAGCGCGACCAGCAATTGAGCCGTGGACCGCCGGTGAAATCAACGGTCATCTCGCTGTCGGTGCGCGAGAACGTCTTCCACGCCTGCAGCTTGCCACCAATGTCGGTACCCCACAGGACGAGACGGCGCATCTGTCGGCCGGGTTCAATGTCGCAGGGCCCGGTGACGAGACTGGCCTATCTGGAGTGTCAACGACGAAAACCGGGCCTTCGATGAACAAGGCTGGGCAGAGATTTGTATGATGAGGCGATTTAGTAGTCGATCCCTTTGATGAATTGTTGCGATTGGATGATCGTGAACCTAGTGGGATCGTGGGCGACCAGAGCATCGGCGGTCGGATTTTCGAACGTGCCGTGGTACTGATGACCGTCGTCGCCGCGGTAGGAGAGGGTGCTCCCCGCCGCGGCCGCTATGCCATTAAGAACGGTTTGTTGCTCGCCGTTGATGATGGCTCTGTTCTGGCTATAGGTCTTGTACATCGCGTTCATGACCTGGCTCTGAATTGGATAAACTGCAACGGGGGCATTGGTGGCGGTAAACATCAGGCCCCAAGTTGGGACGCCGCGTGTGTAGACGGCGTCGAGGCGAACATTGCCCCTGCGCATGCCTTTACCGTCGTGAAAGTCAACTTCAAAGATGGCCTGTACGGCTTGCTGAACGTCGCCGCGATTCGACCCATCGGATACGCGCGCCTTGGTCAGGGTCGAAAATGATCGGTTGGCGATTCGGGTCTGAGCGTCGATCTTGCATCGATACTCCAAGAGCGTGACGGGTGCGCGTTCGGATGCTAACCCCGTCGGTGCGTCGCAGGTACTTCTTGGCGTCCTCGAGCACCGTTTCCTTGATCCAGCGGCGCCTACCAGGTCAAGTGGAGCTGTTCATCCGTTCGAAGCGAATCGAGCGAATACCCGGAAGTGTCCACATGGCCACGCTCCCGTGGTCAGCATCGAATGCAGTGTAACGGCGCGGGCCCCCGCGTCGACGCGGTCACCAAAGCGATTCAGATCTGCGCCCTCGAGAGCGCCGCCACGCGCTCCCAGATCTTCTCCCTTAAGGGCCTTTTTTGCCATGCATCAAAGGTGATGGGACGCGAGCGCGCCAGGTCGGCATTGAATGTGGCAACCTGTTCCTTGGCGAAACCAGCATCAACAATGTTGAGGTTCGCCTCGTCGTTGAGCCGAAACGACCGGTTGTCGAAATTGGTCGATCCCACGGAGGTAAACAGGCCGTCGACCACCAGCACCTTGCAATGAAACATCGTCGGCTGATACTCCGCAATAGACACGCCGGCTCGGAGCAACGGCCCCCAAAGTTCATGCGACACGGTGCGCACGATGCTTGAGTCGATGTCTGGGCCCGGGGTAATGATGCGGACCCGGACCCCTCGTCCGGCGGCTGCGACCAACGCATCAACCGTCAGTTGGTCTGGCACGAAATAGGCACTTTCGAGATCGATGGACTCGGCCGCTGACGTGATCGCGAGCAAGTACATAAGGTGCATGCTCTCGGCGCCGCCGCTTGGGGAGCTGCTGAACATCTGAGCCGGCACGCCTGCGACTTCCTGCAACGCCGGGAAATACAGGTCGCCATGCAGAACGCGGCTGGTCGCCTTGACCCAATTGTCGTTGAACACCGCCTGCATCTGTGCAACGACGGGACCGACGACGCGAAAGTGGGTGTCACGCCAATGATTCGTATCTTCAGCGTTGCCGCGCCATTTGTCCGCGATGCCGACGCCGCCCGTGAATCCCAGGTCGCCGTCGATGACCAGGAGTTTGCGGTGCGTCCGGTTGTTCAAACGGGCCAGGTGAGACCAGTGCGGCTGGTGGTAACGCTCGACTTCTACCCCAGCGCTCTTCATCGTTTCGAGCTCTTGCGCGTCCAGTTTTGCGCTGCCGATCCAGTCCAGCAGCACGTGCACTTTCACGCCCGCTCGTGCTCGCTCGGAAAGCGCCGTGGCGAACTCTTTGCCGATGCTGCCATCCCAGTAGATATAAGTCTCGAAGTTGACGCTCTTCCGGGCGGTGCCAATATCCTTCAACATGGCAGCGAATATGGCGTCGCCGTTCAGCAATGTCTTCACCGCATTGCCTTCGACGAACGGTGGCCCCAACAGTACGCTCAAGGCTCGCCGGAACTGCGGATCGGCGACCGTGTAGAGTCGATCAAGCTCGCGATCAATCCTCTTCTCGCCCGGGCCGAAGTTAGCCACGGCAAGCGTGACGATGATGCCCAGCAGGAAAGCGCCCAGCAAAGTCAGGAGGACCATCATTCGCGATTACGTGATAAACATGAGACTGGAGGGGTTCTTCCCTGACAGGGTGTCCTCGAAACCGGCAGCAGTCCGGTACCTTGGATTGTAATCGCCTCAGAACGTACAGAAGGAGATCGCGATGGGCAGCGAACAAGCAGCACCTGGGACGCAAGGTGTCACTGTTCAGTTACTTGCAGCGGTTGATCTTGGCCCTGAGATCGAGGGCATGCAGGGGCGTCAACTTCGAATGCGCATGGTAACCATCGAACCCGGCGGCATTTTCGGCCCGATTCACGACCATATAGGCAGGCCGGGCACAGTCTACGTACTGCAAGGAACGATCACTGATCATCGAAATGGAGTGGCCAAAGACTATGGGCCTGGAGTGGGTTGGCCTGAAGACAGGAACACGACTCACTGGCTTGAAAATAGAGGAGCGACGACCGCGGTCGAGATCTCGGTGGACATAGTCGCGAAATAATAAGCTGTGAGGCGGGACAGATGACCCATGGGGCACGTAACCTGCCAATCAACCGGATCGGCTTTCGGCTGACCGGTGCCCAGATGCTTAGGTTTTCGAGTCCAGATCGATGATTCGCCCTACAGTCCTCGCAATGAGTGCAAGCCCTTGGGGTTGTCTGGTGCTTGCCGCGCTCACAGGTGTGATTGGCGCCGCGTTTGTTGCCGACTGGGTGCCATCATCGGACATACCGAGATACTGGCCCGGTCACAAATGGTTTTTCGCAGGTCTGTCCTTGCTCCTCGCAGCGTTCTTCGCTTACTGTTCGGTCGTCGGCTTTCGGTCACCTAACCGGTCATCACGTGGCTCGGCCAAGTAGCGCATCACACACGCAAGGCGTCAAGCGGACTTGCTCCGGCAAGCGCTTGGCTCAACTTCGGGCAACAGACCGCGCAACATGGAAGCGTTCATTTTCCATACGTGGTTCGTGCTGAGTGCGAGTGCTTGAACACGACCAGCGGGGCAGGGTGCGCCTCCCGGGGGAGGTCGGCGAAGTCGAAACGACCCCGTGGACCACTTCAAAGCCCCGGAGCCGACACGCCACTCCCGACCGAGCGAGAATACTTGGCGTTTGAAAAATCCATTCCCGCGGCAGACTGGGGAATTCCGGCTTTTCCGCTTCTAATCGGTACGGCTTCCTGGGTTTGGGTCAACTGCAGACCCGCTCGATCGGGCTGGAATGAAACGCCAGGGTCGCAATACCGTCGCAAATTCTATCGAAACCTCGACAGGAACCTACCCCCGCGTTGACAATCGGCTCACCAACGACGCAGGGGCCCGCGCATGGCCAATCAGGGTCTCGAACAGGGTCGCAACGCGCAGCAGGAGGCGCTGGATCGGGCGCCTCCCGCGACACCCCACAGTCGATCGTTCGGCGTCCTTGCCATCGCCGTGCTCGGTGTCGTCTATGGCGACATTGGCACCAGCCCGATCTACGCACTGCGCGAATGCTTTACGGGCAAGAACCCACTCCCGATCAACACCGCCAACGTGCTCGGCATCCTGTCGCTCGTGTTCTGGACACTGGTGCTGGTCGTCTCGCTCAAGTACATGGTGTACGTGCTGCGGGCGGACAACCGGGGCGAAGGTGGCACCTTTGCGTTGCTGGCATTGCTGCGGCCGGACCAGCACCAGGAGCGGCGCGGCCGCCGCCTCCTGATCCTGCTGGGGGTGCTGGGCGCGTCGATGCTGTACGGAGGCGCGATGATCACCCCCGCCATTTCGGTGCTGAGTGCGGTGGAGGGACTGGAGGTCGCCGCGCCGCAGTTGCACGCCTTCGTGCTGCCGCTCACCATCGGCATCCTGATTGCGCTTTTTGCCGTGCAGAGGCACGGCACTGCCAGGATCGGCGCGCTCTTCGGGCCGCTGACACTGCTGTGGTTCGCCGTGCTCGCCGTGCTCGGCATCCGCGGGATCCTGCGCGTGCCCGAGGTCTTGCTCGCGCTGAATCCCTGGTACGCGGTGCAGTTCTTCGTCGCCAATGGCATGACGGGTTACATGGCCATGTACGCCGTGTTCCTGGTCGCCACGGGAGGCGAGGCGCTGTATGCAGATCTTGGACATTTCGGGCGGCGGCCGATCCGCCAGGTATGGTTCGCCTTCGTGCTGCCGTCACTGCTGCTGAACTACTTCGGCCAGGGTGCGTTGCTGATCGCGGAGCCCCTTCGTGAAGTGCATCCGTTCTTCAACCTTGCGCCGGACTGGGGACTGTATCCGCTGGTCATCCTCGCGACGACCGCAACCTGCATCGCGTCCCAGGCCGTCATTACCGGTGCTTACTCGCTCACCCGCCAAGCGGCGCAGCTGGGGTTGCTGCCTCGACTCAGGGTCAAGCAAACCTCGCATGTCGCCCGTGGCCAGATCTACATCGCGTCGGTGAACTGGATGCTGATGGTGGCCGCGATCGGCCTGGTGCTCACCTTTCGGTCATCGGGCAACCTGGCCGCGGCCTACGGCGTGGCGGTGAACACCACCATGGCCATCACCACGGTGCTGGCGTTTAACGTGGCGCGCGAACGCGGTGGGTGGAAGCTTCCCGCTGCGCTGCTCTTCCTGGTGGGATTCCTCACCATCGACCTGGGATTCCTGGGGTCCAACCTCCTCAAGATACCGGACGGCGGCTGGTTGCCGCTGCTGATCGGACTGGGATTGTTCACGGCGATGACGACCTGGCGTCGCGGCGGCATGCTGCTCGCGGAACAGGTCGCACGAATGACGCCCGATCTCGAGACTTTCATCGGCCAGGTCGTGCGCGAGAACGTTCCGCGCGTGCCGGGCACCGCCGTGTTCCTGACGGGCCGCCTCGACCGGACACCGCCCACGTTGCAAAAGCTGTGGCGGCACACCGGCGTCCTGCATGAAAAAGTCATCGTGGCCACGGTAGTCATCGAGCCGGTGGCCAAGACCGAGCGCGCCGAGCGGATCGAACTCACGGTACTCGACGCTGGCTTTTATCGTCTGGTGTTGCGCTATGGCTTCATGCAGGGTCCGAACCTGCCTTCGGATCTCGTCGCGTGCGCCGAGCTGGGGCTCGCAGTCGAGCCCGACGACGTCCATTATTTCATTGGCCACGTCGATTTGCTCGCCGGCCGCAAGGCCCACGGGATGGCGGTATGGCGCGACCGGCTGTTTGCCCGCATGGCGAGCAACACCGAGGACGCGACGGCGTTTTATCGCATGCCGGTCGACCAGATGATGATCGTGGGGTTGCAGATCGGCATCTGAGAACCGGACGGCGCTCTCAATGCACGGTGCCGCGACGGTGAGCGCTTCGGAATCTGCGCTCACGCGCAACATGCGTGTGGTACCGTACATTGGATCCGCTGGCACTACCATCGCCGTTCCAACGAGCGCCGAGTCATGGACACTTCGTGCCCTTCCAGTCGGCGCTTATGTCAAACCACGGGCCGCACAGCAGCCGACACTTGAGTCTGGACGTATTCGATGTCAACGCCCGTAAGGAGAGCATAAGTGCCGATCATTTCAGGAAGTCCGGCCGAGGCATATGAGCAATATTTCGTGCCCGCGATGTTTTTCCGTTGGGCACAAGTCCTTCTTCGACACGCGAAGCTGCGCCAGGGTGAACATGTGCTCGACGTTGCCTGTGGAACAGGCATCGTCTCGCGGACTGCCGCGCCTCTCGTGGGGCCGGAAGGGAGAATCGTCGGGCTGGACATAAATCCGGCGATGCTTGACGTCGCGCGGACGAGCACGCCGCCTTCCGGTGCAGGCATCGATTGGCATCAAGGCGATGCGCTTGCGCTACCCTTCACTGACGGCAGCTTCGATGCGGTTCTCTGTCAGCACGGAATGCAGTTCTTCCCGGACCGCGGCAAAGCTGTGCGCGAAATGTGCCGCGTACTCAAGCCGGGTGGCCGGGCCACAGTCATCGTTCTCGATTCTCTTGATCGGCACCCGGTATTCGAGACCATCATGCGATCGGTCGCACGTCATCTGTCGTGTCCGGTCAGCGCTGCCGCCAAGCCGTTCGATTTGAGTGACCCTGAAGAATTACTCCAGTACTTCACCTCGGCGGGTTTTGAGTCAACAAATCTGTACGAGGAGTCGATCATGGCAACATTTCCCGACCCGCAGCGCTTCGTGCTTCTTGCTGTTACGAGTTCGGCCGCAGCAATACCAACTTTCGCGCAGTTGGATGGACTCCAGCGCGCCCGGCTCATTGACGATGTCAGCGCGGACGCCCACGCCGCTGTCAACGCAGCAACTTCAAATGCTGCCGTGTCTTTTCCAATGTATGCACACGTCGTCAACGCGATAAAATAGCGTTGCTTGGAAAGAGGTCCGACAGCGACTTGCTGCGCGAAATGATTGGTTCCGTGGCGCAGCGGGTGATGCTGACGTTGCGGATTCCAGCGCTGCGGCGCCCGGCGCGCTGCGGTCCCATCGCTAGCTCGGAGCGCACATGCCGACTCCGAGTGCTCCACTTCCTTCGGATACATAGCCGCGGGCAAGCATGGCCGCGCGGTCCGTGGCGCTGGTCACGAAACGATGATTCGGGGCGCCGCCCTGGCCGTTGTTGTAGAGGCGGTAGACCGGGATGGAGCCCGACGGGCAATTGCCGCTCGCATCCGGTACGAGCATGTTGAACGCCTGAGGCTTTTCCAGGATCCAGTCCGGAAAGCCTGAAAGCACCTGCTGGCAAGCAGCGGGTAGCGCGTAGAAATGGGTACTCTTGGGTACGAATGAGACATTGAAGAATCGGCACACGGGCTGGCTGGTTTCTGGCGCCTGTGCTGGGTCGTAAGCGTAGAAGGCGTTGCCCGTCGGCTGCCAGTCGTCAAACGGAGGTTTGCCCAACAACGCCTGCTCACCGGTATCGGCGGTTATGAAGTAGTGATCCCATCCGGCTTGCCGATATTCGACGACATTGACTTTCTGCGTGCCCGCTTGCGGCGCCGGAAACCGCGGCCATGTCGTTCCCCATGCGCGATAGACGCTGCCTAGCGCGTCCGCTGGGGGGCGCCCATAAAGTGGGTAGTCGACCAGCGTTCCGGCGGCCGGTGGTCCGAAAAATACGGGCTGTCCCCACAGGAATCCGCCCGTGACCATGCCATTCGATGCGTCGACCGCCTGGCCGAACGCGGTCAATGTATTGGAGAGTTGCTCATCGCCATCAAACACGCCGTTGTGGTTGGCATCCATGGTGATGGGCTGGCCGAGATCCATGCCCTGCCTCCACGGTCCGTTGATGCCATTGCTCATGCCGAACTCGGTGAGGATGACCGGCAGGCCCTTGTTCGCGGCCTTGATGACCGCGACCTGGTTGTTGAAGAGATTCAGCCATCCGGCCTTGAGTTCCGGCACACCGACGATTCCCGCGGATTGCGCTGTCAGTATGCCGTCGTACAAACTCAAGCCGATCACATCCAGGCCAAGATCGGCGAACACGGGCATGTATTCGTCATTGCCAAAGTAAGTGGGCACACGAAACGCGACGATCCACTGGTCGTAGGTAAGCACGCCTGAATACACGCCGCGCACGGCGTTGACCATCGCCTGGAGCTGGGTCCTGAAATGCGACGGCGCAAACGTCGCGCGCGTGCGCCAGAGTTGCTCGGTCTCGGTGCCCAGCGAGTACATGTCGACACCCAGCGTTTGCGCCAGTGCGCCATAGTGCTTCGCCACATCCGTCATCGACTGGAAGAAGACCTGAGTCATCGCCGCATGTTGCGGATGCGCGGGGTTCCACCACCACTCGCTGGCGGGAATGCAGCGGTTCCAGGAGGGTGCGTCATACTGCCCAAATTCATAGCGCGGAACGTTGTACTGCACGGTAGCGCAGTTGCGCGGATCGGGGGCGAATTGAGGATCACCCTGGCCCGGATCGAACACGGGCTGGTCGAACGCCAGCGTCCAGTAAACGCGTATGCCGTGCGCGTGAGCCGCGTTGGTGAAGCCAATCAATTGCTCATCGCTGAAGGTGCGTGTCTGCTCGAACACCCACGCTTCGCCGGGAAGGCGCGCACGAACGTACACGGTCGGGTTGGCGAGGCTGTCGGAGAACATCGAGATGCTGACGCCGACCCAATCGACGCCAGTTTGCTGCAGATAGTCGAACCACTCCTGGGTGGGGGCACCCAGTTGTTGATTCTCAGCGTAGTAGGCCCCGGCGACATGGATGCCGCGCAGCCGGGGCGCCGCACCGGCGCAGTGGTCGATCGCGGACAAGGCGAACAGGGCGAACACGAATGACGCCTGGAGCAACAGCGTCACAGGCTGGAACCGCGATGGCTCGCGACCAAGACGTTGCAGCTTCAAATGAACTCCCGGGATCTTTAATGGAGAAAAGTGCCATTTACGGTTGATCGCCAGCACTGGATCAACCCACGCGGAATACGATGGGTCGCGAAGCACTTGGGCTCTACCAACAGTGCCCGAAGCGTTCACCAGGCACTCGGGCGCGACACTTTAGCGCAATACTGGCGATTGTACGGGCGACCTCGTATGCAGTCGCGGGCGCGGGAGCTTTGGCCTGCGTGTCTTTTCCACGACCGTCGTCACCCATGTCGTCAGGCTACGGAGGTGGTGCGCGCAGCCAGCGGTCAATTCCTGAAGTCATCGTCGAACTTGCGTTGATTGGTCATGCTCCTTTCGTCTGCTGCCCTCCTGATTGCTCCCGGATCGGTAACAATCGGTCCCATTCGCTATACTAAAAAGATGAGTCATCCGCGGCATTGGAACCTGGGCGCCAAATTTGCGCTTATCGGCATGCCGTTCTTGCTACTGGCACTGTTGTCGATCGCGCTCACGCTGTGGGTATCCTGGCAACTCGATGGTGGCGCAGCGGCTGTAAACGAAGCGGGCCGCATGCGGATGCAGGCGTATCGCATGTCGATGGCCGTCGCTGCCGGAGACGCGACGCGGCTACCGCAACTCGAAATCGAGTTCGAACGCAGCCTCGCTCTGTTACGCCACGGCGATGCCGAGCGTTCCCTGTTCGTGCCCTGGGACGACGCAGTGCGGCAGCAGTTCGCCCTCGTAGAGCAGGACTGGGAGCGGTTCCATCGTCGGTTGGAATCGACACCTCCGACCTCCGCAACCGCCCTGGGTGATATCACGGCGGCATTCGCAGCCGATATTGATGGCCTTGTCGCCGGGATCGAGCACCACATGGCGCAATGGACTGCGTGGCTGCATCTGCTCCAGCTGGCAATGATGGCCTTTGCTGTCGCGGGCGCAACGTTGCTGCTTTATATGGGGTACCTGTTTGTGCTGGAACCGGTGGCTCGCCTCAAGGAGGCTACCGAACAGCTGCAGGGCGGCGATTTCAGCGCACGCGTTGACGGCGTCACGTCGGACGAGTTCGGGGCTCTGGCCAAATGCTTCAATGGCATGGCCGAACGCCTGCAGTCGATGCATCGTGAACTCGAGGCAAAGGTAGCCGACAAGACGTCACAGCTGGAGGAAAAAAGCGAACGGCTCGAAGCACTGTACGACGTCACGATACTGGCGGCGAAGGCAACGTCGTTGAATGAACTTGCAAACGGCTTTACCGAACGGTTGCGGCGCGTCGCTCGTGCAGATGGCGTGATGCTGCGCTGGTCCGATGAGAGCAACGCGCGTTTCCTGCTCCTGGCTTCGACGGGTGTCCCGGACGCGATGGTTGAAGGCGAACAATGCCTCCACGCGGGACAGTGCCATTGTGGCGCATTGAAGGAACTGCAGGCCGTGCGCGTCATTCCCATCGCGCAGATGCATATGACCGGAGTTCGGCATTGTGCCAATGCGGGGTTCCAGACCCTCGTTTCGATCCCGATCCGGCTCCACGATCGGTTGATGGGCGAGGTGGACCTTTTCTTCCACGCGCGCGTCACCCTGTCGCCCGCCGAGCAGTCGCTGGTTGAGGCGCTGGCTGCCCATCTTGCGAGCACCATGGAGAACCTGCGGCTCAATGCACTTGAGAAGGAGGCGGCGGTCGCGCAGGAACGTACGTTCATCGCGCGCGAACTGCACGACTCGATCGCCCAGTCGCTGGCGTTCATCAAGATCCAGATGCAGCTGATGCGTGACGCCCTCGACAGCGGTGACCGCGAGCGCATCGAGCGCGTGCTGACCGAA
>JBDTJK010000273.1:0-5894 GCA_039935875.1 Casimicrobiaceae bacterium | reverse complement strand
GGAGGCGTTCTACGACGGCGGCTCGCTGCTGACGGTCGGCGCACACAAGGGATCGGGACTGTCGATCGTCACCGACCTGCTCGCCGGCGCGATCACCACCGGACGCAGTTCCGATCCGGACGACGAGGTGCTGCGCAACAACATGCTGTCGATCTTCATCGCGCCGGCGGTCTACGATCCCGACGGCGGCGCATTGCGCGAAGCGCAGCGTTTCGTCGACTTCGTCAAGGCGTCGCCACCCGCCGATCCCGCGCAGCCGGTGCTGGCGCCGGGCGAGATGGAAAGGCGCACTCGCGCCAATCGGCTGGCGAACGGCATCGCGCTCGACGATCGAAGCTACGCTGACCTGCTCGAAGCGGCACAGTCGGTGGGAGTCGATGCGGCACGCGTCGAATCGCTGGTGACCGCGGCTTGACTGAAGTCCACGCAGATACGCACGAGCGCGACCTGTTTCCCGGCTTCGTCGGGCATCGGCTGCGCACGCAAGCAGCCGAGATCCATTGCGTCGTCGGCGGCAATGGGCCGCCGTTGTTGTTGTTGCACGGCTACCCGCAAACGCATGCGATCTGGCACCGCATCGCGCCGGCACTCGCGCAGACGCATACGGTGGTGTGTGCCGATCTGCGTGGCTACGGCGATTCGTCCAAGCCGCCGACGGATGCTGCGCATGCGGCCTATTCGAAGCGCGCGATGGCGGCCGACATGGTCGACGTGATGCGGCAACTGGATTTCGAACGGTTCGCGCTGGTCGGGCACGATCGGGGCGGGCGCGTCGCGCACCGGCTGGTGCGCGATCACCCGGCGGCGGTGTCGCATATGGCGGTGCTCGACATCTCGCCGACGGCGACGATGTTCGCCGGGACCGACCAGGCATTCGCGACCGCGTACTACCACTGGTTCTTCCTGATCCAACCGTTCGACCTGCCGGAACGGATGATCGGCGCCGATCCGCTTTTCTACCTCGGCAGGAAGCTCGGCGGGTGGGGCTCGGCAGGACTGTCGATATTCGATCCGCGCGCGCTGGCGCAATACCAGCGCGCATTTGCCGATCCACGCACCATTCACGCGAGCTGCGAAGACTATCGTGCAGCGGCGTCGATCGACCTCGAGCACGACCGGGTCGACAACGCGCGCATCGGCTGTCCGCTGCTGGTGTTGTGGGGTGAGCGCGGAGTCGTCAACCGCCTGTTCGATCCGCTGCACGACTGGCGTACGGTTGCCGACGACGTGCAGGGACACGCGATCACCTGCGGACACTACCTTGCCGAGGAAGCGCCCGATGCGACGCTTGCGGCGCTCGGCCCGTTTCTCGCGCGTTGACGACTGCGCGCCGAGCGGCGCGATCAGCTTCGCCAGCACCGTTGTTTCGGCGTCCGCGAGATCCGTCAATGGTGGACGTACGCCGCAGGCGGGGCGCCCGGATCGCTGAAGCTGCGCGGCGCGCCATTGGGCCGCAAGCTCGGCGACACCTGCAACGCGGTATTCACGGCGCCGTGACGCCGATCATTGGCGATCCGGATGCGGCGATGCAATAGGGTAAAATGCCGTTGCCCGAATTCCCGATTGATGGCCTTGGTGCGCGAAAGCCTTGTGTGCCGCGAATCGGTTGTTCGAGCAATGGCCAAGTAGCTCAGTTGGTAGAGCAGAGGACTGAAAATCCTTGTGTCGGTGGTTCAATTCCGCCCTTGGCCACCCTATTCTAACTCCGCCTGACGGAAGCGAACTGTCCGGGCTACAGGAGTAGCCATGCCAATTCCGAGCATCTGACGCAATGCTTGAACGCTAATATTCATGCGGGTTGCAGACCGATTCACCGCGTCAAATTCCCCACACGACTTCCTGAAGACCCGAAAAAATCAAGGAACCTGTGTCGGCAAACGTTCATCTACGGCAAGCCGAGCCGAGCCCTGTCAGCGTTCGATGGTGCGCGCAACGCCCGTCGGCTCCGAATGGCTTGCTGTCCACTCAAGACTGATCGACGTGAGCATTGCCGCGGCAATCGTGACATTGCGCGTCTGCGTGTTGCCGCCGAAGGTGGCATTCACCTTGTAGGCACCCGCGGGCAGCTTCGCCATCAAGACTGGTCCGTCGGCGGTGACATCAAGGTCGATTTTGCCCGACACATCGGCGATCGTGACCTTTACAGCGCTCAAGTAGTCCCCCGCCTTGTTCGTGAAGACTAGCTTCAGGTCGAATTCCTTTTCCATCGATTTCAGCGCATCGACAGCTTCGCTGCCGACACCGCCGGTCACATACGGGATACCCGACGGCGCGCGTGCCACCTGATCGCTCTCGGCGATTGCCGGCGTTGCGAAAACCGCGCATGCAGCCAGCACAAATGCGATGCCAACGCTGCTTACTGGTGACGATCCCAAACCCATTGCCGAAATTTGCGTTGATGTTCCCATGTTGGCGCTCTTCATCGGTTGCAATATGAACAAACAGCCTACCCATCCGGCACGCGTTTGTTTATAAGACGACGACGGAAATTTGGCGTGGATTCACGCCGACGGCGGCTGACAGCCATCGCTGGCCGCTTCGCTTGCGTCCATCCTGAAGTCGACTCGCTGAACCGTGCAAGATGCGCGATGCGTGTGCTGGTACGCTGGCATCGGCACTCGGCAATGGGCTTTCCGGATTGCGAGAGCCAGGACGAGTGGTGACGGCGCGTACATCCGTCGCCGCTCGTCCAACTATCCCCAGCAAGCCTACGTCGACTTCCTGCCGAGAACGGCGTCTGCCTTCCGATCGACCTTCGCTTGATTCGCCGCGCTCAGATTCCCCCTTTTTACCTGCTGTGAGGCGCGAGCTTTGGCATCGCGGGCGCGTGCCTTGTCTTCCACCGGGTATCTGCCACCCGGCAATGCGAAATCGGACTGGGGGAGGTTCTTCCGCTGCCCTGTAGAGAGCTTCGCCATATTTGATCCGCCGGGTGATGGGACGGCGCAAGCATAGGCGCGCGAACCGACAATAATTGTCAGCGATCGTCTGAGTTATGTGTCCGACTCGCCCTGAATTTACGGTGAATGCGATCGCCGCGTGGGGTGATCGCAGCGGATGGCGACCTTGCTTTGCTATCGGACGTCCAGTTTGCAGGGCTACGCGCCCGAGTCCATGCAGCCGAAGTCATCCAGTGAATAGTGACATCTATCGCAGCGTACGGTGCGGCGAATAGCTTGCGCCGGGGCGGTAAGCGTAGCCGGGATGACCCTCACTCTGATTCTCGTCATGCGGCGTCAGTTTCCCAAGCTGACTCGGCGCGTGGACCAAGGGGGTGGCGCGAGTTTGATCTGCTCGGAAGCGAGCTCGCCAGGCGAATGCTGGGCTTGATGGCCTTCGGCGACGCTGGTAGAGATGTCGCCCAACACTATCGAGCCTTCGGAGGCGCCATCTTGGCCTGTGATCCAAACTTGGATCCGGTAGTTGCGCAGCAAATGCGCATCGATGTTGCCAGTCTGCACGAGCTCCTTCAAGTGCACAAAATCAATGTGATGTTCGCCTTGGCGAGATTGCGCGGACCGCCGCCGCATAATTGGCGAACGTGCGGACGATTGCATTCGGGGGGGGCGATTTACGCATGGAGAAGTATCAGAATGCGAGCGCGGCGCCTTTCCGATTGTGCGGAATTGGCGTGTTCGGTATGCGCGAATATGCTTTACTCGGCAATTTCCGAGGTCACTGCGGCCACCCGGCGCAAGCGCTGCGTGCAATCAATCTGGCGCCATCATGCAGCAGTGTCGCACGGCGCAGGCCAGCTCATGGCGCAGGTGCGTGCCGATGCCACGGCGTTGACTGTTCGATGGCCCAGCCGATGCGCAACAGCGTCGCTTCGTCCCGGCTCTTGCACATCAACTGAAGTGACGTCGGCAGTCCTCCACGCGTAATGCCGTTGGGAATGGCCAGCGCGCATAGGTCGAGATAGTTGGCCATGCGTGTGAAGAGCGACGGCGCTTTCATCTGGTCGACGGCGGCAAGTGCGATGGCGGGCGTGACTGTGGTGGGGGTCAGCATCGCGTCCACCTGCGACAGCGCAACCGCAAACGCTTCCTTGACGTCGGCGCGCACGGCGAGCGAGCGCAAATAGGTTGCGGCGCTGACATCCCGACCCGGCAACAGCCGCGCACGCACCGCGTCGTCGAGCGGCAACGCCAGGTCGTCGACATATTCGGCCACCGCCGCGTAACCCTCGGGCACCATGATTTCACCGACCAGCCTGGCGAAGTCGCTGAAACTGCGTGGGAGCGGCAACTGCACGATACTTGCGCCCAGCCGCTGCACGATTTCGATCGATTGGTCATAAGCGTCGAGCACTTCCGGGTCGATGCCTCGGCGATCCTGCTCCGCGAGCGTGGCGATGCGCATGCCGGCGATGCCCTGTTTCAGGCCAGCGCACACACTGTTTGCACCACCCGCTGACCTCGCGTCGCTTTGCGTTCGCGGTTCCTTCATTACGTCGAACAGCAGCGCGGCATCCTCGACCGAACGCGTCAGCGGTCCAACGCTGTCGAGCGTCGTTGACAGCGGCAGAACGCCACGCGTGCTGATCCTGCCTACCGTCGACTTGAAACCGACAATGCCGCACCACGACGCCGGCAGCCGCAGCGAGCCACCGGTGTCGGAACCGATCGCGCAGGGCACCATGCGCGACGCGACCGCGACGGCGGAGCCGCTGCTCGATCCGCCAGGCGTACGCGCGGTCTCGAGGTCCCACGGATTCCAGGGCGTGCCCATGTGCTGGTTGGTGCCCCAACCACCCATTGCGAATTCGACGGTGTGCGTCTTGCCGATGACGATCATGCCAGCGGCAGTGAGCCGGTCGACGACGCTCGCAGTGGTGGTGGCACGGCGCTGGATTGCCGCCGAGCCGCGGGTGGTGATACGACCTTCGATGTCGATGATGTCCTTGATCGCGACCGGAATGCCATGCAGCGGCCCCATCGGCTGGCCCGCGCTCGATGCTTTGTCGGCTGCGCGTGCCGCTTGCAGCGCATCGTCTGCGTAGACTTCGACAAATGCGTGCAGCTTCGGCTCGCGTTCGCGGATGCGTGCGAGCAGCGACTCGACGAGGTGTGTCGAGGATAACGCGCGCGAGCGCAGCGCATCACCCAGCGCGTGGACGGACAGTTCGACGGGATTTTCCGGATCAGGCATGGCGATTCACTTGGGCGCCGTTGCGGCGACCGGTGAATCTTACAGCTGTGGCGTGTCGCCGATGGTTGTGTGCACGATCACACCGTGCGTGGCAGCGCGCCGCATGGGGACGCGCCGCCTCGTGCTGCGTGGCTTTTTCGTTCAGGGCTGGTAGCCGGGTACCCCCATCTGCCACAACAGGAACGCGAAATTGTCGGCTCGCTCCTCGTAGCGCTGCTTCTTGGTCGAGCCGAAGCCGTGCCCCGCGTCGTAGTCGATCCGCAGCAGGATCGGCTTGCCGCTGGTGGTCGCCGCCTGCAGTCGCGCGGCCAACTTCGCCGCTTCCCACGAGTCGACGCGCGGATCGTTGAATCCGGTTGCCAGCATCACCGCAGGATAGCGCGTGCCATCCTTGACGTGCGCGTAGGCGCTCATCGCGAACAACGCCTTGAAGCCTTCCTCGGTCGTCACCGAGCCGAATTCCGGAATATTCGGAACGCCGTTGGCGGTGAATTCCTCGCGCAGCGTGTCGGATACCGGAACCTCGTCGAGCGCCGCTGCAAACAGGTCGGGGCGCTCGGTGATCGAGCGGCCGACGAAAATACCGCCGGCGCTGCCACCCTGGATCGCGAGGCGCGCAGGCGATGTGTACTTGTTCGTCACCAGCCACTCGGCGCAGGCGATCGCATCCGTCCACGTATTCGACTTGGTCGCCTTGTAACCGGCCTTGTGCCAGTCCTCGCCGTATTCGCCGCCCCCGCGTA
>JBDTJK010000272.1:0-7370 GCA_039935875.1 Casimicrobiaceae bacterium | reverse complement strand
GCGAAGCGCCTGCGCAGCGGGCTGTTGCAAAGCCCCACCGTTACCGATGCAATCTACGACGCGGGTTTCAACTCCAACAGCCGCTTCTACGAAGCTGCCAACGACGTGCTGGGAATGACTGCCAGCGACTATCGCGCCGGTGGCGCCAATATCGACATTCGCTTCGCAGTCGGCGAGTGCTCGCTGGGTGCGATCCTCGTCGCACAAAGCGAGCGCGGCATCTGCGCGATCCTGCTCGGCGACGACGCGGATGCGCTGGTGCGCGAACTGCAGGACACGTTCGCGCAGGCCAACCTGATCGGCGCCGACGCGGGTTACGAAGCGCTGGTGGCCAAGGTCGTCGGCATGATCGAGGCGCCGCAGCTTGCGATCGGCCTGCCGCTCGACGTGCGCGGCACGTTGTTCCAGCAACGCGTGTGGCAGGCACTGCGCGAGATTCCCCCGGGTCGCACGGCCAGCTACACCGACATCGCTGCGCGCATCGGTGCGCCGAAGGCGGTGCGCGCGGTGGCACAGGCGTGCGCGGCGAATCCGCTCGCGGTGGCGATCCCTTGCCATCGCGTCGTGCGCCGCGATGGTGGGCTGTCGGGCTATCGGTGGGGGGTCGAGCGCAAGCGGGCGTTGCTCGCGCGCGAGGCGGCAACGGGTTGAGGGTGGCGGCGGGCCGTCAGCCGCCGGTTGCGCTCGGCAGCTCGATGCCCGACAGCCGCGCGCATTCGGCGAGCAACCGCTGCTGCACGTCGCGATCGCGCGCCGCAGGATCCGCTGCCCGCTGGCGCATGTGATAGAAATAACGGCCGCTGACCAGCGCGGTCCTGTCATTGCTGGTCGCGAGCCAAACCTGCGTCTTCGGCGCGGCGGCGAGATCGTCAGGCGCACCGGGGCCGCCCATCTTCGTCGCGACCCAGCCCGGCGTCACCGCGTTCGACTTGACATGCGGCCACAGGCGGGCGATCGCGAACGCCAGGATCGTGTCGTGCAGCTTCGACTGTGCGTAGGCACGCGAGCCGTTCCATTCGCGGTGGGCCCACGCGAGATCGTCGAGTCCGGGATCCGCACCTTCGTGCATTCCCGAACTCAGGTAGACGAGGCGTTGCGGCTTGTGCATCAGCGCGGTCAGCACGTAGGGCGCCAACGCGTTGATCGCGAACACGCGAGGCAATCCGTCTTCGGTCAGCGTGCGCCGGCTTTCCTGGTAACCGATGGCCGCGTTGTGGATCACCGCGTCGAACGGTCCCAGTGCATTGGCGCGCTCGGCGATTGCACGGCATTCGCGCAGGTTCGCGAGATCACCGGCAATGGCGTCGCTGGCGCCGTTGACGTTTGCCAGCGCGTCGGCCACGCGCGCCGCGTTGCGTGCGTGCAGCACGACTTCGTGGCCAGCGGCCACCAGCAACTGCGCTGCCATCCGCCCGAGGCCGTCGGCCGAGCCGGTGATGAATATGCGTGACATCGTGTGTGCCTGGTTGCCGCCGGAAAAACCCGTCAGCGTAGGATAATCGACACGGATCCCTCGGGATCCCGCCATCGCAACCAGCGCCGCGCGGGACGCACGAGTGCCATGCGTAAGCAACGTCCCGGCCGCCTTCGCGGTGTTGGGTGCCAGACGCTAGGCTCGCGACTGCGCGGCGATGATGGCCGCAGCCAGGTGCAGATCGTCCGCGTAGGTGATCTTGATGTTGGTCGGGTCGCCACGCACCAGCAACGGCTGCAAGCCCAGATGTTCGATCGCCTGCGCTTCATCGGTGAAATGCGCAGAATCGTCCGCATCCAGCGCCTTGCGCAGAACCCCGTAGCGAAACATCTGCGGCGTCTGAGCCTGCCACAGTCCCTCTCGCCGCGCCGTGCCGTTGCTGCGTTGCTTCGCGTCGGCGTGCTTCAGTGTGCCGACCACCGGCAGTGCAAGCAGCCCGCCGACGCTGTCGTCTGCCAGCGCACCATGCAGGCGGTGTAGCGCGGCGGCCGCGATGCACGGACGCACTGCGTCATGCACCAGGATCCAGTCGTTGTCCGCGATGCCGTCGAGCGCGTGCAGCGCATTGCGCACGGTCTCGGCGCGGGTCGCGCCGCCGCAGCGCAACACGGCAACGCCATCGCATGCGCCGATCGCGTGATCGAACCATCGATCACCGGGTGCGACGGCGACATAAGTCTGCACCAGCGGCAGCGCGGCTGCGAGGCGCTCGATGCTGTGCAACAGCAACGGCCTGCCGTCCAGCAACCAGTATTGCTTGGGCGCGTCGCCGCCGAATCGGCTGCCGTTGCCGGCGGCGGGAATCAGTGCATGCAGGCGCATCCCGGGGGGGATCGTCGGAATGTTGCGGGGATGGGTTCCGGCAGGCGGCGCCGGGCGCGGGAGTGATGAGGACGGATCCGCAGCCGCTAGGCCTGGCGGATGCCGATCCACTTCTTCTCGGGGCGCAGGTGCGGCGCAGCCGGTTCGCCGCCATAGGTTGCGCGCACATAGTCGAACACGATCGTTTCGAATTCCTCGGCGATGCGTTCGCCTTTCAGCGTCACGGTCTTCTGGCCATCGACGAACACCGGCGCGACCGGCACTTCGCCGGTCCCGGGAAGGCTGATACCGATATTCGCCATCTTCGATTCGCCCGGTCCGTTGACCACGCACCCCATCACCGCCACCGTCATGTTCTCGACGCCCTGGTAGCGCTCGCGCCATGCGGGCATCTGCGCGCGCAGATAACGCTGGATCTTGTCGGCGAGCTCCTGGAAGAACGCACTGGTGGTGCGGCCGCATCCGGGGCACGCACTGACCAGCGGCGAAAACGAGCGCAATCCCATCGTCTGCAGGATCTCCTGAGCAACCAGCACTTCACGCGTGCGATCGCCGTTGGGCTCGGGTGTCAGCGAAATGCGGATCGTGTCGCCGATCCCCTGCTGCAGCAGCACCGCCAGCGCCGCCGTGGAGGCGACAATTCCCTTGCTGCCCATGCCGGCTTCGGTCAGCCCGAGGTGCAGCGGATAGTCGCAACGCCGCGCAAGCTCGGTGTACACCGCAATCAGATCCTGTACGTTCGAAACCTTGCATGCGAGGATGATGTGATCGCCAGGAAGTCCCAGCGCCTCCGCGAACTGCGCGCTGCGCACCGCCGATTGCACCAGCGCTTCGCGCATCACGTGCGCCGCGTCCATGGGATTGCTGGAGCGTGCGTTGCTGTCCATCAGGCTTGCCAGCAGGTCCTGGTCGAGGCTGCCCCAGTTGACGCCGATGCGCACCGGCTTGCCGTGGTCGATGGCGCGTTCGATCATCACCGCGAACTGCGGGTCGTGACGCATCCCCTTGCCGACGTTGCCCGGATTGATCCGGTACTTGGCAAGCGCCTGCGCGCATTCGCGGTAGTTGGACAGCAGCTTGTGGCCGTTGTAGTGGAAGTCGCCGATCAGCGGCACCTTGCAGCCGGCGGCGTCGAGGCGCTCGCGGATTGCCGGCACGGCCGCGGCGGCCTCGGCGGTGTTGACGGCGATGCGCACCAGTTCGGATCCCGCTTCCGCCAGCGCCTTGACTTGCGCCACCGTGGCTGCGATGTCGGCGGTGTCGGTGTTGGTCATCGACTGCACGACGATCGGCGCGCCGCCGCCGATGCGGATACCGCCGACCAGCGCAACGCGAGTACGGTTACGCGTGATCGGCGGTCGATTGAGTGCGCTCATCGCGGTATCGGCTTCGTCCTGACTCTGCAGGGTGGTCATGTTGCGCGCCGCCGCCGGAGCTGCATCGATGTGGATTTTCACGGGATTTGCGCAAATTAAGCGGCCAATTTTACCACGGAACGTTTTGCCGACTGTTGACAGGACGGGGCAGTACGCATCACGGCTGTGGCGCACCGGTGGCGCGGGTCTAGGCCAATCCGGTATTCCACCCGTCGATGGTGGCTGTGGCGAGCGGTGCATCGGCATGCCAGCGCTGGCGAACCAGCGCAATCCGGCCAGCGGCGAGAACCGAGCGCTCGTCGCCCGGGGTCGAAGTTCGCGGGCGGCCGCGCACCAGCTTGTAGGAGATCTGGTCGGCACTGCGCGCGACGACCTCGGAGGCGCCGCCGATCTTGTCGCGTCCCACCTCGGCCTGTTGCAGCGTGGCCGGGAGCACCGGCGGCAGGTTGAGCGACAGCCAATGGCCCGCAGCAGCCCATCCGGCGCGCTTCTCCCATAGCAGCCGCAGCACGCGCCCGATCGCTGCGGCGTCCGCATCGCGCGTGCCTGTCGCAGCGGCGAGGTCACGCGATACGCCGATGGCTGGAACGCCCCAGAACGTGGCTTCACGTGCGATCGCCATCGTGCCCGAGTACGCGATGTCCTCGGCGACGTTGATCTTGTCGTTGACTCCGGCGAGCACCAGATCGGGCCTGCGGCCGTCAGCGAACAGCAGCGTCATCGCAGCGACGACGCAATCGGCTGGAGCGCCCGAGCACGTGTAGTTGCGTTCGCCGCCGCGCGTCAGCGTCAGCACGCGGTCGAAGGAAAGCTGGTGGCTCGCAGCCGTCCATTTGCACGCTGGTGCAACGACCCACACATCGGCAGTCAGGCTGCGTGCCGCAGAGGCCATCTGCTCGAGGCCGGAAGCGCCGTGGCCATCATCGTTGCAGATCAGGATGCGCATTCCTGATCAGATTTCGATGTGGTCGCCGGTGGCGAGCGCCGGATCGAGCTGCGGCGCGTGCGCCGCGATGCGATCGAGTGCGTCGCGATCGCACGAATGCCCGATGACGACCGGAGCCGCGCAGTCTGCGATCAGCGCGAGGTTCTCGGCTAGTGTCGGATGGGTTGGCAATCGCACCCAGCTCGCACGCTGCTGGTCGACCATCAGGGCGGCCGGACTGCGCGCCGGTACGTGACCGGTGAACAGCGTCGGGTGATCGGTGCGCGCAGCCTCGGCAAGGATCGAGCGCGCAGGACCGCCGAGTCCCATCCCATCGTGGCACAGCAAGGCAGCGCGTGGCAGCGGGTCCCCCACATGCCAGTCGGGAAAGCGGGCGACCCGTGCCTCGAGCATGGCGGAAATGCCAGGCAACAGCCAATCCGTGTCGCGCAGTTGCGTCGTCAATGCATCGCGCATTCCCGGCGCAAACGCGAGCGGCGCGTCGATGATGGCCAAAAGCTCGGCGGAGCGTCCATACAGTGGTGTCGGCAGCACGCAGCCTTGCGGATGTGCGGCGATCCACTCGCGGATCTGCATCGCGCGCGTGGCGAAGCCGGTGTTGTCGTCGCCATACGACGCGTCGATCACCAGCGCATCGCCGCGCGGCAGCGGATCGGTCGCGAATACCGCGCTGGCCGGCACGATGTCGCCGCAATAGACGAGCCGCTTGCGGCCATCGTCGACGCAGCACCAGACGCAGCCGTCCATGTGACCGGAACGTCCCAGCGATACGCGCAGCGGGCCGAGGCGCAATGGCACGGCGCCAAGCTGCAGCGCATCGATCGGCCTGTCGCGCAGCAGGGCACGCTGCGCGGGCGTGGCATAGTCGGCAAGGATGGTGTCGGCTTCGCGCCGCGTTTCCGGCGTCATGTGGATGGTCCCGCGAAAGCCGCGCTCGATGCACCAGCCCAGCGCGCCGAGATGATCCTCGTGCGAGTGCGTGAGGATGATCGCGTCGAGGGTGCGCAACTCGTCGTCGCTGATCGCGGGATAGTAGTCAGCGGTTTCGCGAGCGCTGATCTTGACGCCGGCGTCGAGCAGCAGCCGATAGCCGCCGCTGTCGACGCGCAGGCAGGTGCGGCCCTTTTCGCCGAACCCGCCATGCAGGTGTACGCGCAGCGTCACGCGGCGCCTGCGGGAATGACCCAGCCGTCGTCCAGCGCGACATCGATCACGGTCCCCGGTGCCACGCTGCACGGCTCGGCAATCGTGAAATGCAGCGCGACTGCGGAATCGGCCAATGCCGTGCCTTCGACGCGGAAGTGCCCACCCTGGTACGTGACGCCGGTCACCGCAACGCGCAGCCCTTGCGCTCCCGGTGCGACCATCCGCAGCGACGCGGCGCGCACGCACGCGACGGCCGCTCCGCACGCCGCGTCGGCGGCGCGGCGCATCCGCACGCGATAGCCGAAGACATCGACATCGCAGGTGGCGGCGACCCCCAGTTGCGCGACGGTCACCGGCAACAGCATGCCATCGCCGATGAAGCTCGCTACCGTCGGGTCGGCCGGCTCGCGATAGAGTTGCGACGGCGTCGCGTATTGCAGCACCCGGCCATTGTCCATCACGGCAATACGGTCGGCAAGCGCCATCGCTTCGGCCTGGTCGTGCGTGATGTAGATCATCGTGGTGCCGGTGCGCTGGTGGAAGCGCGCGAATTCGCGGCCCATCGATGCGCGCAGGTGCACGTCGAGATTCGCGAGCGGTTCGTCGAGCAGCACCAGCGACGGTTCGGTGACAAGGCAGCGTGCAAGGGCCACGCGTTGGCGCTGGCCACCGGACAGGTTGGCGGGTCGTCGTTCGCCGAAGCCGGTCAACTCGACCAGCGCCAGCGCCGCATCGACGCGCGCGCTGCGCTCGGATCCGCGCACGCCCGCAACCGTGAGTCCGTACGCGACGTTTTCGGCGACCGTCATGTGCGGCCATAGCGCATATGACTGGAACACGATGCCGATGCGTCGCTCTTCGGGGGGCACCTGGTGCAGCGGTGTCGACACCACGCTGTCGCCGATCAGGATGCGACCAGTATCGGGACGGTCGAAGCCCGCCACCTGGCGCAATAGAGTTGTCTTGCCGCACCCGGACGCGCCCAGGATCGCGACGAACTGCCCATCTTCAACCTGCAGCGATACATCGCGCAACGCGTGGAACGCGCCGAACGTCTTGCCGAGGTGCTCCAGCGTCAGTCGCGCCATGGCAGCACTCCTTTCTGCAAGCGCCCGGCCATCAGCAGCGTCGACAGCATCAGCGTCACGCTGATGATCACCGTCAGCATGCCGATCGCCGCAGCGTAGTTCGAATCTCCACCCTGCTGGAACGAGAAGAACACGACGCCGAGCGTCTCCGAACCGGTGGACCAGAGCAGCGCCGATACCGTCAGCTCGTTGAACGCGGTGAGGAAGATCAGCAGCGCGCCCGCAGCGGCGGCCGGCGCCACCAGTGGAAATATCACCGTCAGCAGGCGTCGCGGAAGGCGCGCACCAGCGATCTGCGAGGCTTCCTCGAGCGTGCGGTCGAGCTGGTGGTAGCCGCTGATCACCGGGCGCAGTCCAAGCACCAGGAAGCGCGCGATGTAGCAGAACAGGATGATCCAGATCGTGTTGTAGATCGAGATGCCCAGCAGCGGGATCGGCTTCAGGAACAACAGGATCGCGGCGATTGCCAGCACGACGCCCGGCAATGCGTACGGCGCTTCGGCGGCGAGATTGACCAC
>JBDTJK010000271.1:0-6784 GCA_039935875.1 Casimicrobiaceae bacterium | reverse complement strand
CGGCCACCCAGGTGGACGTGCACAAGCGCGTGATTGTCCTCGATATTTCCGACACTCGTGACGCGCTGCGGGTGTTCGTCAATCCGCAACTGGTGGCGGCCGAGGGCGAGGTCGAATGCGAGGAGGGCTGCCTGTCGGTACCCGGCTATTACGACAAGGTCACGCGTGCCGCGCGCGTGCGCGTGCGTGCGCACGACGCATCCGGCAAGGTTTTCGAGCTCGACGCCGACGAGTTGCTCGCTGTATGCATTCAGCATGAAATGGATCATTTGGTGGGCAAGATGTTCGTTGACTACCTGTCGCCGTTGAAGCGGGCTCGTTTATCGAGCAGGCTCAAGAAAAAACAGAAGCTCGCCGTGTGACGCGCGCTCCGTTGCGCGTGGGTTTTGCGGGTACGCCGGCATTTGCGTCCGAGGCGCTGGCGGCGATCGTCGACGCCGGCTACACGATACCCGTGGTACTGACCCAGCCGGATCGTCCCAAAGGACGAGGCCTTGCGACGGTCCACTCGAAGGTCAAGGACCTCGCGCTGGCGCATGGGCTCCCGTTGCTGCAGCCGCTGGCGCTGAAGACTGACGCGCAGCGTGCGGCGCTGCTGGCCGTGGACGTCGACGTGCTGGTGGTTGCGGCCTACGGCCTGATCCTGCCGCGGGCGCTGCTCGATTGGCCGCGCGACGGTTGCCTCAACATCCATGCATCGCTGTTGCCGCGCTGGCGCGGTGCCGCACCGATCGTGCGCGCGATCGAAGCGGGCGATGCAACCACCGGCATCACGATCATGCAGATGGACGAGGGGCTCGACACCGGCGCGGTGGTCGCGCGCCGACCGCTCGCGATCGCCAGCGACGAAACGGCGGGCGTGCTGACCGCGCGCCTCGCGACGTTGGGGGCCACGGCGATCGTCGACACGCTTGCCAGGCTGCAGCGCGGCGAGCGGTTGGTGGCTGAAAGCCAGCCCGCGTTGGGCGCGACCTACGCGCGCAAGGCCGAGCGCGGCGAAGCGCGGATCGACTGGTCGCTCGCGGCAACGGAGATCGAGCGTGCGGTGCGCGCATTTGATCCCTGGCCCGCGGCGTGGACCACGCTGCACGGCGAAACGCTGAAGATATGGCGAGCGCAAGCGGGCCCCGGACACGCAGGATCGTCGCTCGCGGGCAGCGTGCTGAGCGCAGGCGCGGACGGCATCGAAGTTGCCTGTGCTGAAGGCGTGCTGCGCATCCTCGAAGTGCAACCGGCCAACGCGCGGCGGATGCCGGCCGCAGCGTTCTGCGCGGGGCGCGCGCTCCATGCCGGCACTCGGCTCGGCGACCGGTGAGGCGTAACAGCGGAATCGGCAGTGTGTGGTTGCCGGCCCCTGCCGATCGCTGCATTGCCGAATCCAGCACGGGGGCCCACCCTTGCTTCGCTTCGGCGCCTTGCGCTCGACATGGATCGCCGCGCCAGAGCGCGATGCTCACGTCCGATTCGGCTGCCACGGACCTCTAGGCGCAGCCAACGATGGAGCAATCGCAACGTCAGGCCGTCGCCATCATTGGTCGCGTGCTCGATGGCGCCGCGCTGCCGGCCGCGATGGCGGCGGTCGATCTCGGCAACGCGGGCGCGGCGCGCGCGCTGGTGCAGGAACTCGCGTACGGCACGTTGCGCCATTACGGCAGGCTGGACGCGCTGCAACGCATGCTGGCGAGCAAGCCGCTGGTCGATCGTGACGTCGCGCTGCTGGTGGACGTCGCGCTCTACCAGATCGCACACACGCGCGCACCTGCGTTCGCCATCGTCGACCAGGCCGTCGACGCGGTGGTCGCAATGGGCAAGCCTGCGGCGAAGTCGCTGGTCAATGCGTTGCTGCGCCGCTACCTGCGCGAACGTGTCGCGCTCGATGCGCGCGCCGCCAGCGGTGACGATCCGGTCGCCCGCTATTCGTATCCGCTGTGGTGGGTCGATCGCGTGCGCCGTGACTTTCCCGCGCAGTGGCGGCAGGTCCTCGACGCAGGCAATTCGCGGCCGCCGCTGTCGCTGCGCGTCAATTCCCGTGTCGGCACGCGCGAGGCGCTGCTGACGCGATTCGCGGCGGCGTCGATTGGCGCGCAGCCGGCGGGCGAAGCCGGCATCGTCGTCGATGTGCCGATGGCGGTCACGGCGTTGCCAGGCTATGACGATGGCGCATTCAGCGTGCAGGACCTGGGGGCACAGCTCGCGGCACCCTTGCTCGACTGCGCCGACGGCATGCGCGTGCTCGACGCGTGCGCGGCACCCGGCGGCAAGACCACGCACATCCTCGAGCTGGCGAGCGTAGCGTTGATGGCGCTCGATCGCGACCCAGCGCGATTGCCGCGCGTGCGCGCCAATCTTGCGCGGCTGCAGCTAGCGGCGACCGAGGTGCAAGTGGTCGCCGGCGATGCGCGCACGCCGTCCACTTGGTGGGATGGCAAGCCGTACGACCGGATCCTGGCCGACGTGCCGTGCACGGCGTCTGGCATCGTGCGCCGCCACCCGGACGCGAAATGGCTGCGGCGTGCCAGCGACGTCGCGCGTTTCGCCGTCGAGCAGCATGCGATTTTGCAGTCACTATGGCCGTTGCTCGCACCGGGCGGGCTGCTGCTGTATGTCACCTGCTCGGTGTTCAGCGAGGAAAACGACGCGCGCATTGCGGCGTTCATCGCCCGGACGCCGGGCGCGTTGCGCGAAACACCCATATTCCCCCCGCAAGTCGGCCACCAGGGCGGCCAGGTCTTGCCTTCCGCGGACGCCGCACCGCACAATCAGGACGGATTCTTCTATGCGCTGATTCGAAAGGCGTGACGCTCGTGCGGCGGCCGCGCCTGGCGGCGTGCCGGGCACGCTTGGCGCCGCCGGCATTCAATGCAGCCCACGAAGGCGCCTCGCACCCGCCGGCATGTTCTTCACTTCACTCACTCGTCATCGCAGGTCGCAGTCGCCACGCGCGCGGCAGCTGCGCGCATGGTTCGCGATGTTGCTGGTCGTCGTGTTTGCGCTCGCGCGCGCCGACACGATCGGCGTGCGCTACGCGGAGCTGCATGAGGAGGACGGCGAGGTACTGCTGTCCGCTGAATTCAACTTCGTGCTCAATCCCACGCTCGAGGAAGCACTGTCGAAGGGCATTCCGCTGTACATCGAACTCGAGTTCGAGCTGTCGCGACCGCGCTGGTACTGGGTCGATGAAAAGGTCGTCGACCAGGTCACCACCTACCGCCTTGCCTACGCGCCGCTGACGCGGCAGTACCGCGTCGGCAGTGGCCTGCTGTCGCAGAGTTTCGCGACGCTCGGCGAGGTCGAGCGCTTCATCGGCCGCGTGACGTCGCGCCCGGTCGCCAGCGCATCGCAATTGAGCAAGGGCACGCGTTACGACGCGGCGTTGCGGCTGCACCTCGACTCCAACCAGCTGCCGAAGCCGCTGCAGGTGTCGGCCCTCGCCTCGCGCGAATGGCAGCTCGCCTCCGACTGGCTGCGCTGGGGCTTCACACCTTGAAGATTCCCGGCTCGCGGCGCTGGCGCTGGCTGTTGCTGTGCGCGGCGTGCCTCGCGGCGATCACGCTGTTCCTGCTCGCCAGCGCCACGTCCAATACGCAGTTCTTCGCCGGCGGCTACGACAAGCTGGTCATCGTCACCGCGGCGATGGTCGTGCTGCTGATGGTGATCGTCGGCTGGCAGCTGTGGATGCTGCGGCGCAATCTGAAGGCCGGTGTGTTCGGCTCGCGTCTGGCGGTGCGGCTGGTCACGCTGTTCGCGCTGGTGGCGCTGCTGCCCGGCATGTTGCTGTACGCGGTTTCGGTGCAGTTCGTCGGACGCAGCATCGAAAGCTGGTTCGACGTGCGTGTCGACCACGCGCTCGACAGCAGCCTCAATCTCGGCCGCAGCGCGCTCGACTACGTGTTGCGCGACGCCACCAACAAGGCGGGGCAGCTCGCGATCTCGCTGTCGGACGCCAATGCGTCGAATTTCGCGCAGGTGCTGAACCGCGCGTCGGAGCAGGTCGGCGTCAACGAGGCGGTGCTGTACACCGCCGCCGGCGGCGTGCTGGCGATCGGCGGCATCGGCAATTCGACGGCGACCCCCGATCCGCCACCGGCGGCCGCATTGCGCCGCGTGCGGCTGCAGCAGTCGTTCGGTGCGATCGAGCAATTGCCGGGCCGCGGCCTGGTCGCGCGCGTGGTCGTGCCGGTCAACAGCGGCGATCGCCTCGAACCACTCAAGTTGTTGCAGGTGATAGAGCCTGTGCCCTCCGCGTTGTCGCAGGAGATCGATCGCGTCGACGCCGGCAACCGCGATTACCAGGAGATTTCGTATTCGCGCGGCGCGCTGAAGCGCCTCTACGAATGGACGCTGACGTTGACGCTGCTGCTCGCGCTGACGTCGGCGCTGGGTCTCGCCGTCGTGCTCTCGGAGCGCTTCGCGGCGCCGCTGGGGCTGCTGGCCGAAGGCACGCGCGCGGTGACCAAGGGCGACTTCACGCGGCGCCAACCGGTGACGTCGCGCGACGAGCTCGGCATCCTAACTGAATCTTTCAATACGATGACGGCGCAGCTTGCTGATGCGCATCTGCGCACCGAGGAATCGCGGCGCGCGACCGAGACCACGCGTGCCTACCTGGAGAGCGTGCTCGGCAACCTGTCGGCCGGCGTGCTCGCGTTCGACGATCGCTACCGGCTGCGCACCGCCAATCCCAGCGCCGCACTGATCCTGCAGCAACCGCTGGCCGACCTGGCCGGAATGGCACTCGCCGACTGGGGCAAGCGGCTGCCGGCGCTGGCCTCGTTTGCGGAAATCGTCGGCGACGGCTTTCGTGCCAGCCGCGACGGGAAATGGCAAAAGGAAGCCGAATTGGCAGTCGCCCACACGACACGCACGCTGCTGGTGCGCGGCACCCGGCTCGCCAACGCGGCCGACTCCGGCTACGTCGTCGTGTTCGACGACGTGTCGGAGCTCGTCGTCGCCCAGCGCGATGCCGCATGGGCCGAAGTCGCGCGACGGCTCGCGCACGAGATCAAGAATCCGCTGACGCCGATCCAGCTGTCGGCAGAGCGCCTGGCGGTGAAACTGGAGTCGAAGCTCGACGGCGCGGACCAGGAAACATTGCGGCGCGGCACGCAAACGATCGTCACGCAGGTCGCCGCCATGAAAAGCATGGTCGACGATTTCGCCATCTACGCGCGCCGCCCGCGTCCGGGCCAGACGCAGCTCGTAGATGTCAAGTCGCTGTTGCACGACGTGCTGGGCCTGTACGAGAATCTGCGCCCGCACATCGCACTCGAGCTGCCGGATGAGCCGGTGATGATCCAGGGGGAGCCAACGCGATTGCGCCAGGTACTGCACAACTTGCTGCAGAATGCGATCGATGCGCAGTCCGACATCGCCGAACCCGGATACGTGATCGCGCTAGGCGTGCACAATGGCGAGGCGGTACTCTCGTTTACCGACCACGGGCCGGGTTTCGGCGTGGCAGTCCTGCAGCACTCGTTCGAGCCCTACGTGACGACCAAGGCCAAGGGCACGGGACTCGGCCTTGCCATCGTCAAGAAGATCGTCGAAGAGCACGGCGGCCGCGCGGAGCTTGCGAACGCCGCGCCACGCGGCGCGCGCGTGACGGTGGTTTTTCCGCTCGCGCGGGTCGCGGGCACATGAGGTAATCGGATGGCGCAGGCTAAGGAAATTCTGGTGGTCGACGACGAAGTCGGCATTCGCGAACTGTTGTCGGAGATCCTGCAGGACGAAGGCTATCGTGTCGCACTCGCGGAGAACGCGAGCGAGGCGCGCGCATACCGGCAAAAGCAGCAGCCGTCGCTGGTGCTCCTCGACATCTGGATGCCCGACACCGATGGGGTGACGCTGCTGCGTGAATGGGCGGCCTCCGGAGCGTTGACGATGCCGGTGGTGATGATGTCCGGCCATGGCACGATCGAAACGGCAGTGGAGGCGACACGCATTGGCGCATTCGATTTCCTCGAGAAGCCGATCGGGCTGTCGAAATTGCTGGCGACGATCGCGCGCGCGCTCAAGGTTGCGGGCATCAAGGAGCCGCGTCACGTTTCGTTGACGACACTGGGCACCAGCGTGCGCGTGCACGAGGTCGAGCGTGCGCTCGAGCAGCTGCTTGCCGCCCGCAAGCCGGTGCTGATCCTCGGCGAGACCGGAACCGGCCATGAAATCGCGGCGCATGCGTTGCGCATGCCCGATGTGCCGTTCATCGTGCTGGCCAACGGCGCGCGTCTCACCAATCCCGTGGCGCTGCTCGAGGAGGCGCGCGACGGTGTGCTGATCTGCAGCGAGATCGGGCAGTACTCGAAAGCCGACCAGCGGCTGTTGTCGTTCCTGTTGCCGAAGCTCGAGCGGCACAACGTGACGCTGGTCGCGACCAGCGCCGAGGCGCTCGGCAACATGGCCGCGGAGGCGCGATTCGACGCGGCGCTGCTGTCGCAACTGTCGGTCGGTGCAGTGATGCTGCCGCCGCTGCGCACGCGCCGCGAGGACATCCCGCCGCTGATCGAGCGTTTCTGGCGCGAGGCGACTCACAGCGACCCGCAGGCGCCGCTGCTGGCGACGCTGCAGCCCGCCGCGCTCGCCGCGCTGTCCAATGCGCACTGGCCCGGCAACCTCGACCACCTCGCCAACGTCGTGTCCAACCTGGCGCTGCTGCGCGGCGACATCACCAGCGAGCACGTGAAGCGGCTGCTCGGTGAAGCGGCGTCGCCCGCGCAGGCGATCGCGCCCGAGATTACCGCGCACTTCTTCGAAGTCCCGCTGCGCGAAGCGCGCGAGGCGTTCGAAC
>JBDTJK010000270.1:0-3514 GCA_039935875.1 Casimicrobiaceae bacterium | reverse complement strand
CGCGGCGGTGGAGGACATCGCGTGGCCCCCGGCGTGGCGCGACTACGACTGCCGCAACAATCGGCTGGCACTGCTCGCGCTGCAACAGGATGGGGTCGCGGATGCGATCCACGATGCGGCACGGCGTCATGGTCCGGCGCGCATCGGCGTGTTCGTCGGCACCAGCACATCGGGCGTGCTGTCGACGGAGCTGGCCGTCCGCGCGGCCACCGCCGCCGGGATCCCTTTGGCGTTCGAGCCGGCGTTCTACGCCGCGCGCCACAACATGTTCGCCACCGCGCGATTCATTCGCGCCTGGTGTGGACTGCGTGGGCCGGCATTGGCGATTTCCACCGCATGCTCGTCGAGTGCGAAAGCGTTCGTCGCGGCGCGGCGTGCCATTCGTGCCGGGCGCTGCGATGCGGCAGTGGTGGCGGGGGTGGACAGCCTCGCATTGTCGACGCTGTACGGGTTTCGCGCACTGCAGTTACTGTCTGCGCATGCTTGCCGTCCGTTCTCCGCGCTGCGCGACGGCATCTCGATCGGCGAGGGGGCGGCGATTGCGCTGGTTTGCAGCGAACCGTCGGATGTGCGCCTGGCGGGTGCCGGCGAGAGCTCGGATGCGCACCACATGTCGACGCCACCTGTTGATGGGGCCGGCGCCGCACGCGCGATGCACGCGGCATTGCGCGACGCCGCGATCGACCCGGCGGCGATCGGATATATCAATCTGCACGGAACCGGGACGCCGGTCAACGACGCTGCGGAGGCGGCGGCGGTGCGTACGGTGTTCGGCGCCGCCACACCTGCGAGTTCAACCAAGGGCTTCACCGGGCACACGCTGGGCGCCGCCGGTGCGGTCGAGGCATTGCTGGCGATGCATGCGCTGCGCAGTGGAATCACTCTGCCAACCCTGGGCGGCGCGCCGCTGGATGCGACGCTGGGCATCGACATCGCGACGGCGCCGCGCACGCTCGCACTCGCGCATGTGATGAGCAATTCGTTCGGCTTCGGCGGCAGCAACTGCGCCTTGGTGTTCGCGCGGACATGAATTCGCGTACCCATCCCCACGCGGACTGTGATAACGCGCGCGTCCAAATCCGCGCGGAAACGGACGCGCGCGATCACTCCCGCGCGGAAACGGACGCGCGCGTTCACTCCCGCGCGGACGGTATCGCGCGCGTTCACATCGCGGCGATCGGCGTGCGGGCGCCGGGCCTGGCGGGCTGGCCCGGCGCGCGGGCGGTGTTGACGGGTACTGCGCCATTTGTGCCAGATGCAATGGCTCCGCCCGCATCGACGCTGCTGGCTCCCGCCGAGCGGCGCCGGCTCAATCCGAACGCCGCGTGGGCATTGGCGGTGGCCAGCGAAGCGCTCGATGCTGCGCCGCCGTTCGAACGCGACACGCTGGCCAGCGTGTTCGCATCGTCCGACGGCGATGGCGACGTGCTGGCACAGACGCTGGCTGCGCTCGCCGCGCCTCCGGTGGCAGTGTCGCCCACGCTGTTCCACAACTCGGTATTCAACGCGCCCGCCGGCTATACCTCCATTGCACACCGGCTGACGGGGCCATCGACGAGCATCTGTGCAGGCGAACATACGTTTGCCGTGGCCCTGATCGATGCCGTCGACCAGGTTCTCGAGGATGGGTGCATGGTGCTGCTCGTCGCGGTGGACATCGCGTACCCGCAATCGCTTGCCAGCATGCACGCGAGCGTGCCGTCGTTCGCATGCGCGTTGCTGTTGTGTCCTTCCGACAGCGTGCTGACGTGCGTGCATGGATCACTGGCGATCGCGCCGGCTGCCGCGGTCGACGCGCCACCGCCAATCGCCTTGCCTTCCTGGTCGCGCCACTGGAGTCGCGCGACTGCGGCGGCAGTGCTACCGCTGCTTGCAGTGATTGCCGGCGGCGCGCCAGCGGTGCTGCCTCTGGCGCACCCAGCGGAAGTTCCGCTGGCAGTGGATTATCGTCCATGCTGAGCCCGCGCTGGCCCCCGATCGCGAGCCTGTTGCCGCACACAGGGTCGATGATCATGCCGCAGGAAATCCTGCATTTCGATAAGCTGCGCCTGACCTGCTCGACCCGCCGCCATCGCGCTGCCGACAATCCATTGCGCTGCGATGGACGGCTCGCCGCGCTTGCCGGCATCGAGTTTGCCGCGCAGGCGATGGCGCTGCACGGTGCGTTGCGCCGCTCGCCGCCGGCGGCGCTGCGTCATGGACGGCTTGTCAGCGTCCGCGATGTCGCAATCACGCGCCCGTTTCTCGACGACGTCGAGGCGCCGCTGATCATCGAATGCGTGCTGCAGGTGGCGTCGGCCGACGTCTTTGCGTACGATTTCTCCGTCGGGGCCGCAAGCGGGGAGCCGATGGTCCAGGGTCGCGCAACGGTGATGATGGCAGATTGAGGGTGCTGGCATGAAGCGTGCATTGGTTACGGGAGGCAGCGGCGCGATCGGCGCATCGATCTGCCGGGCGCTGGGCGAGGCTGGCCTGCACGTGATCGTGCACGCGATGCGCAATGGCGACAGTGCTGCGCGCATCGCGGCAGCAATCGTCGCCGCAGGCGGCAGTGCCGAGCACGTCACGTTCGATGTCACCGACCATGCGGCGTGCGCCATTGCGACAACGCAAATGCTGAGCAATGGTCCGGTGCAGGTGATCGTCAACAATGCAGGTATTCACGACGACGTGCCTTTCGCCGGCATGCGCCATGAACAATGGAAGCGGGTGATCGACGTGACGCTCGATGGATTTTTCAACGTGACGCGGCCACTGCTGCTGGACATGTTGTCAACGCGCTGGGGCCGCATTGTCAACATGGCATCGGTGGCCGGCCTTGCGGGCAACGCCGGCCAGGTGAACTATGCGGCCGCCAAGGCGGGACTGATCGGTGCGACCAAGGCGCTGGCGATCGAAGTGGCGCGGCGTGGCGTCACCGTCAACGCGATCGCACCAGGCATCATCGCATCACCGATGACCGACACGTTGTTTCCCCCCGAACGCATCAAGGCGCTGGTGCCTGCTGCCCGTGCGGGGACTGCCGATGAAGTGGCCGCTGCGGTCATGTACCTGGTGTCCGAGGCCGCCGGCTACGTGTCCGGCGAAGTGCTGTCGATCAACGGGGCGATGTATCGATGACGACGATCGTCCTGATACCGGCGTACAACGAGGCGGGGACGCTGGCCGACGTCGTGCGCGGTGCGCTGTTGCATGCGGAGGCCTTGCTGGTGGTCGACGACGGCTCGACCGACGGAAGTGCGCAGGCGCTGCGTTCGCCGGCTGTGCAGGTGCTCACGCATGCGCAGAACCAGGGAAAATCGGCGAGCCTCGTCGATGGCTTCGTGCACGCGCTGGCCTGCGGGGCGACGCGTGTCGTCACGATGGATGCCGACGGGCAGCACGCGGCGGCCGACATACCGCGCCTGTTGCGCGCGGCCGTCGTCCACCCGGATTCGATCATCATCGGCGCGCGCGTGCGTCAGTGCGCGGTGACGCCTCGCGCACGGTGGATCGCCAATCGTCTGGCCGATTT
>JBDTJK010000269.1:0-23092 GCA_039935875.1 Casimicrobiaceae bacterium | reverse complement strand
ATACTGCAGTTCCCCGGCCAGTCGCCGGATGTGCGCGTCGATACCGGATTTCGCGCCGGCGACGATGTCACGATCTATTACGATCCGATGATCGCCAAGGTCATTTGCCATGGCGAGACGCGCGACGTCGCGATCGAGCGGACGCTCGCGACGCTGGACGCGATCGACGTCGGCGAGCGTGTGACCAACCTCGATTTTCTGCGGGCGACGATCGACAACGCAGAATTCCGCGCGGGCCGCGTGTTCACCGGTTTCATCGATCACCACAAGACATCGCTGTTGCAGGCGACGCGCGCGTAGCGCGCTGCGCTTGCAAGGCTGCGACGGGGCCGACACGCGGCAGCAGTGCCTAGCGCGTGGCGTCCTGCAGGACCCCGAGGCATGCGAGCGCACGCGTCGCCGCTTGCGGGCCTCCATCCATGTCGCCGCGCACATGCATCGTTCGCGCACGCTCGACCTCGTCCATGGCCTCGATGACACCAGGCAGCATCACGCGCACGCGACGTCGCTCGGCCATCGAAAGAAACTCGGCGTGCATCATGTCCTGCTCGAGCGGAAGGCCCCGACGGTGCATCAGGATGTTCAGCCGGTGCGTGGCCGCCAGCATGCATCCTTCGATTATCGTTTCGTAATCTTCGTGCGTACAGCATGCGAGCGAGCGCTCGATGCTCTCGGCTTTCGCCTGATGTTCGTCGATGTTCACGCGCGCGCGCCGGTATCGATTCCGAGGTGGGAGGCAAGCGCCGACACGCACCCGTCGTAGGCTGCGCGCCATTCGCGCTCGGCGCCGGGTGCAGGTCGCAAACTTCCACGCACGTAGGGCTCGCGCAGGTCCTCGATGATCTTCAGCGCCGCACACGCGCGCACGAGCGCCGGGGGCAACGGCCTGGTAATCGGCGGCTGACCGACGTGCATCACGTCGCCAGGAGGATGCAGCGAATCGTCCAATCGTCCGGACGCACGGTCCGGCACGGCGTACAGGCCCTGAAGCTGGCTGTGAAACGAGTCGACTTCCTGCGTCGCACCACAGTGGTGTAGCGCTGCGTTCAGCAGGTGAACGCCCGCATTCATTGCCGTCCAGATCCACATTTCGCGGTCCTGCGTTGGGTCGAAACGCTCCAGCGTCGCGTGCAGCCGGTGAAACTTGGCGATGTGCGAATCGGTCAGCATTGATCGATCATCGATAGGGAAATGCGTGCGCGTGGCGCGGCGCGAATGTTGCGAAGTATCGACGCAATGAGCGCCTGATGCAATGGTCGCGCATGGCGTCGCATGGGTGTTTGCATACGCGGAGCCGCGATGCGGAATTCGCATCAGCCAGCGCCGATTGAGCATCATTGACAGCATTGCCGTGGGGCGTCTACCGTCTGTCGCGACGCTGGTACGCCACGCAGATCGGCGGGCGTCGGCACATTCGCGAATAACCATTGCGTACGGAGGAAGCATTCATGCTCAAGCCATTGCGAACACTGGTAGCCGCGCTCCTGGTGGGTTGTTCGATCGCCGCATCGGCGGCCGAACCGGTGAAGATGGTCATCGCCACCGGTGTCGATCCCGGCTTTTCGATCTTCTACGTGGCGAAGCTTGGCGGATTTCTGGAGCGCAACGGAATCGATGTCGACCTGCGCACCGGTTCGTCAGGCGGCGCGATGATCCCGCTGCTGATCTCCAACTCGTCGAACGCGTCGATGTCGGCGGCATTCGCGGGCATCAGCAATCACCTGAAAGACCCCAATATCGTTGCGGTCGCACAGGTGTTGCGCTATGACCGCTGGTACGGCGTGGTGGCGAAGAACGACATCAAGTCGCTTGCCGACCTCAAGGGGAAGAAGGTCGGTGTATCGCTGGGCACCGCCAGCGAAAGCATCTGGTACGACTCGCTGAAGCACGCGAAACTCGATCCCAACGATTTCAAGTCGAGCATCGTCAATGTCGAGGCGCCGGAAATGGTTGCGGCCATTGAACGCGGTGACGTGCAGGCATTTGCAGCCTGGGAGCCGTGGTTGTCGCGCACGGTTCTCAACGTGCCGAACACACGGATCCTCTCGGACAACATCGGCGCGGTGCAGGACGTCGCGTTCATCTACATGAACCGCAAGTGGATCGAGGCCAATCGTGATACCGCGCTGAGGTTCATGAAGGCGATGAACGAAGCGAACAACTTCATCAACACCGAGCCGGCGAAGACCAAGCAGATGGTGGGCAAGATGCTCAATTTGCCCGCGAACCTGATGGATGCGATGATGCCAAAGGTCACATTCACGCTGGTGCTCGGCCAGGACTCGTATTTCGTCACGCATCGCATCGTCGACCAGCTCATCGCGCAGGGCAAGCTCAAGGCCGGCGAGTTCGACTATGGCAACTGGTTCTATCCGGACTTGCTGAAAGCGGTGAATCCGGCTGCGGTGACGTTGCCGGCCGGGATGTAGCGACGTTGCGGCACGCAACCGGTTCCTTCAACATCGTCGGCGCGACGCCGCCGTTCACGTAGGTTGCAGGGTCGAATCATGGCGCTCGTTTCATTCAGCAATGTGTCGAAGCTCTACCGCCCTGCCCACGGCCAGCCTTACCTGGCGGTTCGCGATTTCGATCTGCAGATCGAGCCCGCGCAGTTTTTTTGCCTATTGGGTCCGAGCGGTTGCGGCAAGACGACGGTACTCAACATGCTCGCGGGTTTCGAGGCGCCGACCGAAGGCACGATCACCGTCGCAGACGAGCGCGTGAGCGGACCGGGACACGATCGCGCGGTGGTATTCCAGGGCGACGATTCGCTGTTCGGCTGGCTGTCGGCCCTTGAGAACGTCGAGTTCGGCATGCGCATGCGTGGCGTCCCCGCCGCCGAGCGGCGCGAGCGTGCACGGCACTATCTCGCGCTCGTCGGTCTCGATGGCCAGGAGGACAAGCATCCTCCGCAGCTTTCGGGCGGCATGAAGCAGCGCATCCAGATCGCCCGCGTGCTCGCCAACGATCCCACGATGTTGCTGATGGACGAACCGTTTGCGGCGCTCGACGCTCAGACGCGATTGCTGATGCAGGAACAGATGCGACAGCTCGCGACCGTTGCGCGCACGCCGGTGTTCTTCATCACGCATGACATCG
Organism: Casimicrobiaceae bacterium; assembly: GCA_039935875.1. Classification (GTDB taxonomy): domain Bacteria; phylum Pseudomonadota; class Gammaproteobacteria; order Burkholderiales; family Casimicrobiaceae; genus VBCG01. The sequence goes on along the minus strand of JBDTJK010000269.1, from coordinate 19,993 downwards.
ACGAAGCGATCGCACTGGGCACCCGGATCGGCGTGATGAAAGCGGGACCGGGGTCCACGCTCAAGGGCCTGATCGACGTCGAGCTGGGAGATGTGAGGGAACGTGCCGATCCTGCCTATCTCGAGGTCTATCGCGAACTTCATCAAATGATCCGCGAGGAAGTCCTCAAGGGCGCGAACCGCGGCCGGCAGGCGCCGCAAACCGCGCATGCGTGATACCCGCGTGGCGCAGCGCGAACCGTTGCCCGTCGGCACTCGTGCGTTGCTGCGCGGCGCGCTCGACTACTGGCCTTACGTCGCGGGTTTTCTCGGCATGTTCGTCGTCTGGCACATCGTCGCCACGTGGTTTTTCGTTTCCGTGCTGTTTCCACCGCCGCTTCCGGTATTGCGCAAGGCTGCGGAGTTGATCGCCAACGGCGAGCTTCCGGTCAATGTCTGGGTCAGCCTGCGGCGAATACTCATCGGTTTCGCATTCGGCTCGATGGTCGGCATCGTCGTCGGGTTGCTGGTGGGCTCGTTCATGACCTTTCGGCGCCTGCTCGATCCGGTGGTCGAGACGCTGCGGTTCATCCCTGCCGTCGCGATGATCACAGTGGCGGTGATCTGGTTCGGCATCGGCGAAGTTGCCAAGATATTCATCATCTTCTACGGCACGGTGTTCATCGTCATCATCTCCACCGCCGCTGGTGTAGCCAGCATCCCACCCAACAAGCCGCGCGCCGCGCTGTCGCTGGGCGCGAACCGGTTGCAACTGTTTCTGTTCGTCACGTTGCCGGCCACGGTCCCGTTCATCCTGACCGGCATGCGCCTCGCGATGGCGAATGCGTTCACGACGATTGTCGCGGCGGAGCTGGTCGCGGCCAACCAGGGCATCGGCACGCTGCTGTGGCAAAGCCGGCTGTACATGCAGGTCGACACGGTGTTCGTCGTGTTGCTGACGCTTGCGGTGATGGGCTTTATCGTCGACCGCTGTTTCAGGTGGGCGATATTCACGTTTGCGCACCATTACTCGCCGGTCGCATAGCCGCTGATGCCGACGACCGGAACTAGCCGCTTCGAGCCGGTAGGTGCGCTCGGCGATCCTGGCCGCTTGACGCTACGCGCCGCGGCCGCGGGGATCCGCGATGGGCGTTTCACGTCGCTCGACCTGACCCGGGCATATTTCGGACAGATCGACCGCCATGAAATCGCGGTGCACGCGTGGTCGTGGATCGACGAGGATCGCGCGTTGGCGTGCGCCCGCGACGCTGACCGGAATCTTGCGGCGGGCCGCATTGCCGGCCCGTTGCACGGCGTGCCGATTGCGGTGAAGGACATCATCTATACCGAAGGCGTTCCGACCGGCATGGGTTCGCCGATCTTTGCCGATTTCATCCCCACCCATTCGGCTGCGTGCGTGCAGAGTCTCGTCGGCGCGGGAGCGTATGTCCAGGGAAAGACGGTTACCGCGGAATTCGCGACGCGGCATCCCGGTGCGACGACGAATCCATGGAATGCGCAATTCACGCCAGGGGGGTCGTCGAGCGGATCCGCGGCTGCGGTTGCAGCAGGATTCACTGCGGCGGCGCTGGGCACGCAAACCGTCGGATCGATTACGCGTCCCGCGGTCTATTGCGGGGTGATCGGCTACAAGCCCAGCTATGGACTGATCTCGCGATTCGGCGTGCACCCGGTGAGCCATACGCTCGATCAGGTGGGAGTGCTGACGCGAACTGTGGACGACGCGGGATTTCTGGCGTCGCTGATGATGGGTGCCGATTCGCGCGACCCGGCGACGCTGGGCGTCGCGGTACCGCAGGGTCTCGACGAATTGCAGTTGCCCGCGCGTGGACTGCGCATTGCTTCCGTCCGCTCGCCGTCGTGGGTGCTGGCGGATGCGCGTCAGCAAGCGTTGTTCGAAGCCAACTGCGGCGCGCTGGCCGCGGGCGGGACCGTCGTGGAGGCGCTCGAGCTGCCTGCGCGATTCGAGGACGCGGTCCGCGTGACGCGAGTGATCCAGGCCGTCGAGGCGGCATTTCATTTCAAGTCGATGATGGCGACCGACGCCGATCGCACCAGCGGCGAGTTTCGCGCGCTCTTCGAACGTGGCCTTGGCATTCCGGAGATCGAGTACGCTGCGGCGCTGGAGGCACGCGCCGCGATGCGCGCCGATCTTGACCGCATGTTTTCGTCGTTCGATGTCGTCGCCACGCCTCCGGCGACCGGCGAGCCGCCGCAGTCGATCGCGTCAACGGGCAGTGCCGAGTTTTGCGCGATCTGGACGCTGTGCGGCTTGCCGAGTGTCGCGTTCCCGACGGGCCTTGGTGCGCACGGCTTGCCGATGGGCCTGCAGGTCGTCGGCAGGTATCTCGACGACAGGCACCTGCTGCAGGCCGCCAACTGGTGCATCCAACGCCTTCCTTTCCCTTTCCAGCCAAAGCCATGATCATGCAATCCAATCCGCGTGTCCCGTTCGAGCTCTCGTCCAGCAGGTTTGTGCCGGCAGCGCCGCAGGGCAAGCCGCTGATCTGCCACATTGTTGTCAACGTCGAGTACTGGCCGTTCGACCAGCCGATGCCACGCGCGCTGTTCCAGAAACCTCACGGCGTGAGCCACGGCCCGGATATCGCCAATTTCTGCTGGGTGGAACACGGATTGCGAGCGGGAATCCCGCGACTGTTGCGCGTGTTCGGCGAGCGTGGCCTTCCCGTGTCGGCCGCGATGAACGCGCAGGTGATCGACGTCTATCCGTCGGTGGCCGAAGCCGTATTGCAGGCCGGCTGGGAATTCATGGGGCACGGGCTGTACCAGCGGTCGCTCGAGCACGAGGAAGACGAGGTCGCGGTCATTCGCGCTGCTTTGCAGAAGATGACGAAGTTCAGCGGCCGCCAGCCGCGCAGCTGGCTCGGTCCGGGCCTCGGCGAAACGCTGGATACGCCGGATCATCTTGCCGCCGCGGGCGTTCGATACATCTACGAATGGGCCATCGACGATCTTCCCGTGCGCATGCGCACCAAATCGGATTTCGCGTATGCGATGCCCTATGCGCTGGAACTCAACGACGTCACGATCTTTTCGCTGGAAAAGCACGACTCGCACATTTACTACGAACGGTTCAAGGACACGGTCGCCGTGCTCGGCCTCGAAGCGGCGCAGCAACCGCGCGTGCTGACGCTTGCGCTGCATCCGCACGTGATCGCGCAGCCGCACAGGCTCGCCCATTTTTGCAGGACGCTGGACATGCTGCAGGCACGGTCGGACACGATCTTCATGACGTGCGACGCGATCGGCGACTGGTATCACGCGGCGGTGGGGGGCGGCGGCGCGGCGGATTGATCGCGGTCGCGCGCGCGAAGGCGAGACTGCGCGGCGTGGATCAACCCGCAAGGTTCCGCTACCACTGGCACGCACACCAGGCAAAAAAGCACTTGCATCCATCATGGTGTTGTAGTTAAATAGATCACCATGTCACAACATGCCCTGCATATTTTTGTCTCGGGGGAGAGGATGCAATATCATGAATAGGCTAAAGAAATTGGCAGAGATCGGGCTTCCTGGCGCGTTGCTGATCGGCGTCTACATGGCCGCACATGCATGCCCGGCCGTGGCCGCGACCTGCCCGGACTTACATTCGACCAAGCGAGACGGGCGATCTTTGGTCGCGGCGGGTGAAGCGCGCGCCTTGCCCGCGACAGTTCTGCATGCGCGGGCCACCACAATCGCATGACGGAGCGAGACTGGAACGACGGCCAGCCGATTTACCGGCAACTGCGGGATCGTGTCGTCGCCATGATCCTCGACGGCATCCTCGACGAAGGCGACCCGTTGCCATCGGTACGCACGGTCGCCGCGGAGTACCGGATCAACCCGCTGACGGTGCTCAAAGGCTACCAAGAGCTCGTCGATGAGCACGTCGTCGAAAGCAGGCGCGGTCGTGGGATGTTCATCAATCCCGGCGCCCGCGATCTGCTGCTGCAGACGGAGCGCCAGAAGTTTCTCGCCGGGCAATGGCCTTCCATTCGCGCGACCATCCAGCGCCTTGGCCTTGCACCGCGCGACTTGCTGGATGCCGCTGCCGACGCGGCGTCGTCGAACCACGATTAGGAGCGGTGAACCCATGACATGCATCGAAGCACGCGGCCTGCGCAAGGTCTATGGCAGCACCGTTGCGTTGGACAATGTCGACCTGCGCGTCGGCGAGGGCCGCATTGTCGGTCTCATCGGCCCCAATGGCGCCGGCAAGAGCACGGCGCTGAACGCGATCCTGGGGCTCACGGCCTACGAGGGTCAGCTGACGGTGCTCGGACGCAATCCGTGGACCGAGCGCGACCAGTTGATGCGCGATGTCTGTTTCATCGCCGACGTCGCCGTGCTTCCGCGCTGGTTGCGGGTCGCGCAGGCGCTCGACTTCATCGGCGGCGTGCATCCGCGCTTCGATCGGGCGAAGGCGGAGGGCTTCCTCGCCAGGACCGCGATCAAGCGCAACAGCAAAGTCAGGGAATTGTCGAAGGGCATGGTGACGCAGCTGCATCTCGCGCTGGTGATGGCGATCGATGCGAGGCTGCTGGTGCTGGACGAGCCAACGCTGGGACTCGACATCCTGTTTCGCAAGCAGTTCTACGATTCCCTGCTCAACGATTACTTCGACCACAGCCGCACCATCATCGTGACGACGCACCAGGTCGAGGAGATCCAGCATGTCCTCACCGATGTCATGTTCATCAACCATGGCCGCATCGTGCTCGATTGCAGCATGGAGAATTTCGAGTCGCGCTATGTCGAGCTGATGGTACAGCCCGAACACGCGGCCGCGGCGCGCGCGCTGAATCCGATCCACGAGCGCCAGGTGTTCGGTCGCAGCATCCTGCTGTTCGATCACGTCGATCGCGCGCAACTCTCAGCGCTCGGCGACGTGCGCACGCCGGGCATTGCCGACGTATTCGTGTCGGTCATGGGCGAAGGCGCCGGCGCGCCACTGGGCGTTGCGGCATGAGCACGGCGTTGGACGCCAGCCCCGGGGAAACCGTCGATGCGGCAATGATCCCGCCGGTGCCTGCTTTCGCTGCGGCACCGGTTCGCCCATTTTACTGGTCGGTGCGGCGCGAACTATGGGAAAACCGGTCGATCACGATCGCGCCGCTGGTCGCGGCCGCCATCGTCATGCTCGGCTTCCTGGCCAGCGCCGGCGGCCTGCCGAACAAGATGCGTGCGGTGCTCGCGCTCGATGTTGCGCAGCAAGGGCCGACGTTGGCGATGCCCTATGGCATTGCGGCGATGGTCGTCCTCGTCACTTCGGTCCTCGTGGCGGTGTTCTATTGTCTCGATGCCCTGCATGGCGAGCGTCGCGATCGAAGCATCCTGTTCTGGAAGTCGCTGCCAGTGTCGGATCGCACCGCGGTTCTGGCGAAGGCAAGCATTCCGCTCGTCGTGTTGCCGCTGCTGGCGTTCGTGACCGTCGTTGCGGTGCAGGTCGCCATGCTGCTGCTGAGCACGCTGGTGTTGAACGTCGCTGGCGTGGGCGCGACGGCGCTGTGGACGCAAATGCCGCTGGTCGGCACGACGCTGGCAATGTTCTACGGCCTCGTCGCATTTGCACTCTGGTACGCACCCGTCTACGCGTGGCTGCTGCTGGTCTCTGCGTGGGCGCGGCGAACGATGTTCCTGTGGGCCCTGCTGCCGCCGCTCGCAATCGTCATCGTCGAGAAGCTGTCCTTTGGCACCGGGCATTTCGCGTCGCTGCTGCAGTACCGGCTTACCGGCGTCTTCGCACAAGCGTTTACTGCGCGCCAGCAGCACGCAGTCATGGCGCCCCTGGCGCAACTCGATCCGGAGAAATTCTTCGGCAGTCCCGGACTGTGGGCGGGCCTCGTCGCCGCGGCGGCATTCCTCGCCGCTGCCGTGTGGCTGCGGCGCAATCGCGAGCCGATATGACTCGATTGCGAGTGACGAACGACGCCGGCTGCGGGCGTCAATCGCGGTGTCTCGCCCGCATGCGGCGCCACAGGGCACTGGCGACCAGCGAACCGACGCCGATGGCGATTCCGCACAGCACGATCGCGCTCATGTGCGTGCGGATGACGGGGATGTTGCCGAACCAGTAGCCGCTGCCCACGAGAGTGATGATCCAGATCGCCGCACCGACGCTGGCGGCGGACAGGAAGCGCGTGAAGGTCATGCGGGCGACGCCGGCGACGAACGGCGCAAACGTGCGCACCACGGCGATGAATGGCGACAACAGGAACGTGAGCCGACCGTAGCGCTCATAGAAGGCGTGCGTGCGCTGCAGTGCCGAGCGGTCCAGCCATCGATAGTCGCGCGTGAACACCTGCTTGCCGATGGCTAATCCGCTGGCATAGCTCATCACGCTGCCGGTCACCGTCGCGACCAGCAGTACCGGAATGACGACGGGAACGCTCAGCGCGCCCGTCGCGCAATACGCGCCGCACAGGAAAATCAGCGGATCGCCCGGCAGGAAGAACAGCGGCACGATGCCGATCTCGATGGTGACGATCGCGAACAGGATCAGGTAGACCAGCGATCCGTGTTGCGCGATCACGCTGTCGAGGTTGTGATCGAGGTGCAGCAACAACTGCAGGGGTTGAATCGCGTCCATCCAAAACCAGTGTTACATATAGATCGCGATTCTATTCTCCTGCTGCGCTGGCACGGCAGGTTTGTGCGGAGCCGCGGGCCGATGTTCGAATGCGGCCATGGCACGGTCGCGCGGCGCAAACGCGCGATGTAGTGAACGGATTGCGCACGTCGTGATGAGCATCGTGCATCGTGCGCGCCACGTAACCCATCGCATACGGTCCGTCCGTCTATCGCGGGTCCTCGCCGCCGTGTCCGGTGAGGATCGAATCGAGCAAGGCGAAATCCAGGGGCTTCACCACGAACCGGTCGAAGCCTGCCGCACGCGCACGTTCGCGATCCTCGGGCTGGCTATACCCGGTCAGCGCGACCAGCCGCACGCCGCTGCAGGCGGGCAGCATCCGCATGCGGCGCGCGACCTCGTAGCCATCCATTTGTGGCAGGCCGATGTCGAGCAGCACTACATCGGGAGCGGCTGCACCCAGTTGAGCAAGCGCCTCGTCGGCCGTGTGCACGCAGCGCACATCGTGGCCATCAAAACGCAATACCGCCGCGAGGCTTTCGGCCGCGTCAACGTTGTCGTCGACGATCAGCACGCGTCGCAGCGTCATAGCGGTAATCGGCAGCGATGCGCTCGTGGACGCGTCGGCGCGCGCTGCTAGCGGCAGCCGAATCTCGAATGTGGTTCCTGACTCAGGTTTTCGACGTGCGACGATCACTGTGCCGCCATGCATCTCGACCAGCTTTCTGACCAGCGCGAGGCCGACGCCCAGGCCACCCTGCGTGCGATCCAGCGTTGGATGGCCCTGGACGAACAGCTTGAACAAGCGAGGCATCAGGTCGTCGGTGATGCCGATGCCATTGTCCGTGACCGCGATGATCGCCAGGCTTCCCTCACGCCGCGATTCGACATTGATCTCGCCGCCAGGGTCCGTGTACTTGGCAGCATTGGCGAGGATGTTGGCGACGCATTGCACCAACCGCACGAGATCGCCGTCGACGCGCAGTGATTCGCCGCTGTAACGCAGCGCGAGCGTGTGTCGTTTGTCCTGCATCATCGGCGCAACCAGTTCCAGCGCTTGCGCGACGACGGTCGCCACCTCGACCGGATGCAACTTCAGATCGATCAGCCCGTTGCTGATGCGCGCAACATCCAGCAGGTCGTCCACCAGTCGCGTCAGATGGTCGGCTTGGCGGGTGATGATCGCGAGCGCGCGTTGCGCGTCGCCGTCATGCGCAAGCATCCGCTTCAGCAACACGCTCGAGTTGCGTAGCGGTGCCAGCGGATTGCGCAACTCGTGGGCCAGCATTGCCAGGAACTCGTTCTTCTGCCGGTCGGCAGCCTCCAGCGCGTGGCGCGCCGCAACCTGTTCGGAGATTTCGCGGAAATAACAGACAACGCCATGGCTTCCATCGGGCAGCGGAATGCGATTGGACTGCCACTCGTAGGTTTCCGTCATGTAAGCGTCGCGCGGGCGCACGGCATGTTCGCCGTTCTGGTACGGCTCGCCCGTTTCCAGCGTGTGTCGCAAATGCCGCAGGACCTCGTCGGCAAATTCCCGTGGCCAGCGTTGATGAATGATCTGGGCAAGATCGCGGCCGATCAGGTCCGGAAGATCGCCGAATACGAGGCGTGCCCGCGGATTCGCCTCGCGCAGCCGAAACCGGGCATCCGCCACATACACGCCCAACGGCGCGCGGTCCAGCAGCGTCTCGAACTGCGCAGTGCGCGCGCGCAGCAGGTCCTCGGTATGCTTGCGCGCGGATACGTCACGCGTCGAACCGGCAACCAGCTCGACCGAGCCATCCTCTGCGAACACCGGCGTGAATATGTACTCGTAATAGCCACCTTTGCCGGCGGGACTCGTATACGGGGTTTCGTCGCGCAGGCTGATGCCGGTGTCGATCACCTGCTGGATCTGCTGTTGCAGGCGCGCCGCAAGGAGCTCGGGATATTGCAGATCGAAGAAGTTCCTGCCCACTGCCTGATCGAGCGTCAGTCCCCAGAGCGTAAGCAGCGCCTTGTTGACATAGAGAAATCGCCCGTCGCGGTCGAAGGTGTAAGCGAAGTCGGTGATCGCCGACAGCGTGGTGTCGAATATGCGCGCCTGCTTCTGCGCAGACTGTTGCAGGCGCAGTCGTTCCTCGTCCAGGCTCTTGCGGAGATCGATACCGAGGCCGGCGAACTCGTCTGGGGACGCGGGGATATTCGTCATGTCGAATTCGCGGGTGCGCTATCAGCGCCCACCGACGCGCAAGCGGGCGAAACAGCGCTCGCCGAACACGTTCACCGCAAGTCCCAGCATGACCAGCACGACACCGACCATCTGCGTCAACACGAGCCGTTCGTCAAGCAGCAGCGCGCCGAAAATCAGGCCCGACACCGGAATCAGCAAGCCGAACGGCATGATCAGTCCCACCGAATAGCGCTGCAGCAAAGATGCCCACGAACCGAAACCGAACAGCGTGGCGCCCCACGACAGCAGGAACACGCAGACCCACGCCTGCCATGACGCGTGGGCGACGCTGGTCGCGACTGCCGAGCCGCCTTCGAACGCGAACGACAGCAGCGCGAGCGGAAGAGCCGGGATGATGCTCGACCACACGACCAGCCCGAACATGTCAGCGCGATGGTTGACAGCGGCTCGCTTGCCGATGATGTTGCCAACGGCCCACGCAAAGCCTGCAATCAGGATCAACACGAATCCTGCCAGCGTGCCGGTCATTCCGGCTGCCAGCTTGTAGACGGCGAGCTCGCCAATGCCGATGGCCGCGATGGCACCGCCGACGAGATTTGCGCGCGACAGCCGGTCGCTGCCGAACATCACCGCGAGGCCGATCGTGAAGAACACCTGTACCTGGATCACCAGCGACGACAATCCGACAGGCATGCCGAGCTTGATGCCGAGGAACAGCAGCCCGTACTGGAACACGCCGATCGCGACACCGTAGGCTGCGATGTCACGCCACGGCATCGATGGGCGGCGGATGAACAGCATCGCCGGAACCGCGGCGAAGAAGAAACGCAGCGCGGCCAGCGCGAATGGCGGAATCTCGCCCAGCGCGATCTTGATCGGGACGAACGCGAACCCCCAGAAGGCGACCACGGCGAGGATCAACACCAGGTCGGGGACGGTGATCGAGCGGCGGATTGACAACGGAGACGACTTGGACGAGCGGAGGGAAGCCACTATAGTACCCGCTCCAAGGATTCCGAAATCAGGCTCTTCAACTACGATTTCGCGAAGTACGGCGGAGCTGCCGAGCGCGAGCGCATCCTCGACAGTCGGGGCTGCGAGGTCTACGCGATGCCGCGCTAGTGGCCACTGCAGTGCGCGTGTGGCGCGGGCGATCGCCTCGCGCTTTCCGTGCAACGGGCCGCAGCGATGCGGCCCGTTGCACGCTGGCTACTTCTTCGCGAAGTCGCCGGCGTAGACGTAGGCGATGTCGGCCGGATGGATGTACTTGCGCAACGCGGCGTTGGCGTCGTCCACCGTCACTGCCGCGATCGCGCTGTCGAGCGCCGCCGATTCGCTCCACGTCCTGCCCAGCCACAGCTGGCGCGTCAGCGAGCCGGCGAGCACGCTGTCCTGCGCACGTGCACGCGTGCGCTGCTCGAGCAGCGCCTTGCTGGCGCTGGCCACTTCGGCTGGAGTGAAGCCCCCCTGCAACGCGCGCGCAAGTTCTTCGCTGAATCCGCTTTCCACGCGCGCAAGGTTTTGCGGCGCATAGATGGCGCTGTAGGCGATCGTCGAGTTGTCGTCGATGCTTGCCGGTTCGAGTCCGATCCTGACGTCGTACGCGAGGCCATCGTGCACGCGCACGCGCTGGAATATACGCGAATCCGCGGAACCGCCCAGCGCGTGGGTGGCCACGGCGAGCGCCGCGAAATCCGCAGCGCGATCGTTGATTGGCGCGGCGAGCTCACCATGCATCGTTGCATTCGCCTTGTCGGGCGTTTCGATGCGGATCGACGTTCCCTTGTTAGGGATCATCGGCTGCGCAATCCTCACGTAGGGCGCACTGGTGCTCCAGTCGCCGAACAGCTGCGTCAGTTGCGCGCGCACGGCGGCCGGATCGAAATCGCCGACGATTGCGAGCTGTGCATGTGACGCACCGTAGAAGCGCTGCTGGAACGCCTTCATGGCGGCGGGTGTCAGCGCGTGCACGTCGGCGAGATCCTCGTCGAGCGTCGGCGCATAGCGCAGGTCGCCGCGCGGATAGGGATTGTTGAAGCGTGACAGCGCGCGCTGTGCGATCGACTCGGGATCGGTGCGGCCCTGCTCAATCCCCGAGATCCACTCGCGCTGCAGCTTGTCGAACTCCGTGGCGGGAAACGCCGGTGTCTGCAGCGCTTCGGCAGTCAGCGCCAGCATCGCATGGAGGTGCTGGCGCACCGTCTGCCCATTGACCACCAGCACCTGGCCATCGCCCCCGAACGAGAGTCGCGCGCGCATTCCGTCGAGCGCGTCGTCGAACGCCTGGCGGTCATGCTTCGTCGTGCCGCGCGACAGCATCGCCGCGGTGGCGGACGCCAGCGTGCCTTGCCCGAACAGCGATTTCGCGTCGCCGTAGTCCATCTGCATTTCGACATTGACAGTGGCGCCGCGCGTCTTGCGCGGCAGCAACGCAACCTTCATGCCGCTGGGCAGCGTGAACCGCTGCGTCCGCGCCTCGAGGTTTGCGATCGACGAATCGAACGCCTCGCCGGCGGCGACCGCGGCGTCGCCCTTGTAGTTGTCCACCAGCGCGGCGACGTCAACGGCAGCGGGCAGCGGTGCACGGTCGGGCTTGGCAACGGGAACGAACGCTCCCAGCGTCATGTTCGCCGTCTTGAAATATTCGCTCGCCACGCGCGTGACATCGTCGGGGGTCAATGCGCGCCATTGATCGCGGTTGATGAACAGCAGCCGCCAGTCGCCCCGGGCAATCGATTCGGCGATGCGCGTTGCAAACAGTTGCGGATCGTTGATCGTATTGTCGAAGGCCTTCATCTCCTTGGCGCGCACCCGGTCGAGTTCTGCCGGGGTGATCGGGTCCTTGGCGACGCCGGTCAGCGTGGCGACCAGTGCCTCGCGAGCCGGAGCGGCTGGATCGGTGACCTGCAACTGCGCTTCGAACAGCACCATTCCAGGGTCGTGGAGTGCGTAGAAGAAGCTGCTGATGCCGGTGGCCTTGTGCGTTTCCACCAGCGACTTGTACAGGCGTCCGGCGGGCTCGACGGTCATGATGTTGGTCAGTGCGGCCATCGCCGCGCCGTCGGGCCCGGCACCTGGCGGCGCGCGAAACAGCGCCGAAACGAGCTGCACGCTGCCGACGCGACTGACGGTCACCGCGCGTTCGCCGTCCTGTACTGGCTCGACGGTGTAGAGTTTTTGCAATACGCGAGTGGGCTTCGGGATCGGCCCGAAATACTTCGCGATACGCGCGAGCGTCGCGTCGGGATCGAACTTTCCGGCGACGATCAGCACGGCATTGTCCGGCTGGTAGTACTTCGTGTAAAAAGCGCGCAGGGTGGCGAACGGCACGTTTTCGATATCGGAACGTGCGCCGATCGTGCTGTGGCCGTAGTTGTGCCAGTCGAATGCCACCGATTCCATCCGTTCCGAGAGCACGTTGCTCGGGTCATTTTCGCGCATCTCGAACTCGTTGCGCACGACGGTCATTTCCTTGTCGAGCTCGGCCTTGGAAAAGGTCGAGCGCGTCATCCGCTCGGATTCCATCCGCAGTGCCCAGTCGAGGTTGGTGTCGGAAGCCGCGAACGACTCGAAGAATTGCGTGCGATCGAGCCACGTGTTGGCGTTGGCGCGCATGCCGCGCTTGCCAAGCTCGGCGAACACGCTGGGTATCGACGGCGTACCCTTGAACAGCATGTGCTCCAGCAGGTGGGCCATGCCGGTCTCGCCGTAGCTTTCGAAGCGCGAGCCGACCAGGTAGACGACGTTCACCGTCGTCGTCGGCTTGGTCGCATCGGGGAACAGCACCACCTTGAGGCCGTTGGCGAGCTGGTATTGCGTGACACCTTCGACACTGGGGCCCTGCGTGACGCCGGCCGGCAGGGGTGCGGCAGCGGTCGCGGCGGACAGCACCAGCAGCACCGCGAAAATGAATCGACGAATGAGCATGGAAATGACCAAAGGAGGAATCGACGAGTGTAGAGACCGCCGTCGCGCGGGTTCGTTCGCGGCGACCGGCCGGTGTCGGCGCCGACGCGCCGCATTGCCCGGCGACGAGGCGCCCGGGATCAGGCAGGCTAGCGCCGCGCCGGGAAGACTTTGCTGAATCGGGCCAACGCGGGGTTGGGTGCGGCAAATGCCTCGAACGTCACCGGCATCGCGGTCTCGAGGGCTGCGACGCGGTCGCTGGGCGATGGATGCGTCTTCAGGAAGAAGCTCAATGCGGCATCGTCCTGCGGCATGGCCGCCAGCGATTGCAGCACGGCCACCAGTCCGTAAGGCTCGTAGCCCGCGCGCGCGGCGATGACGACGCCCATGCGGTCGGCTGCGAGTTCGTCGTCGCGCGACAGGCCGCGCACATAGCCTTCGAGACCGACGCGCGCCACCGCGCGCGCGGCCTCGCCGGCCAGCCCGCCGCTCTTCACCGACGCCAGGTCGAGCGCCAGGTTCTTTTGTGCGTTCTTCTGGATGTCGGCCAGGTGATGCTTCAGCGCGACGTGCGAGATCTCGTGCGCGAGGACGCCCGCGAGCTCGCTTTCGCTGTGCACGCGCGCAAGCAAGCCGCGCGACACGAAGATGTTGCCGCCGGGCGTGGCGAACGCGTTGACGGTGTCGACGTCGAGGATGCCGAAATGCCACGGCAGATTGGGACGGCTCGAATGCAGCGCGAGCCAGCGGCCCAGATTGTTGACGTAGATTTCCTGCTCCGACGATTTCGCCAGCGGCGCGGCGCCGAGCAACCCCGCGGCGATGTCGCGGCCCATGGCGATTTCCTCCGCTTCGGGAATCTCGCGATATGCGTCGGCCGCATGCGTTGCGGCGCTGGCAGCAGACCCCACGTTGATGCCGCCCAGCGAAAAGCCGCCGAGTACCGAGCGCGCGATATCCGAACCGCTGCCCGTCTGCGTGCCGCCCGGCGTTGCGCAACCTGCGGGTAGCAGCGCGAGTGCGGCGACGCCCGCGGCGAAGACGATGTGTTGCAACGCGTTCATGGCGTGCCTGCGGTCTTGGCGGTGGCACCCAGCTCGCTGACTTCGCGCGAGCGCAATCTGCCTGACCTGGCGAACGCATCGGCTTCGGCCTTGCTCCGCGCGTAGCTCGTCATCTTCGAGAATTCCTGCGCATTAGGCGTCGCGCGCTCGAGCATGTCAGCGTCGAGACCGCGCACGCCGGTGGTGACGCTTGCGCCGCGCGTCCCCATGGCGAGGTTCAGCGTGTCCGCCACGCCATCGCCTTTCCTTGCAGTACCCGCGGCGGCGGCCTGCGCATCGCGGATGTCGAAAAGTTTCGCCCAGCCGGTCGTGCGCCCGGACTTGAGTTCGACCCACGCGCCCTGGCGCGTGACGACGTCCACCGGCGCCTCGGCCGGCAGCGAGATCACGACCTTTGCATCCGATGCGGGTTTGGCCTTGAGCTCGATCGCGCGCACCGTGACTGCGGGACTGGCCAGCGCCAGCGGCGCAACCAGCAACAGCAGCGCAATGCAGGCAGTCGTTGCTACTTTCATGGCAAACCTTCCGGTGTGTACAGGCGCACCGATTGCGCCCGGCCCTTCACGTTGACGACGGCCACTTCGTTGAACGCGCGCGCGGCGCACAACTCGCGCGTCGCCGCCGACAACAGGATGCGCGCACGTCCCTTCGTTTCCCCCTCGATGCGGCTCGCCAGGTTCACCGTGTCGCCGATCGCCGTATATTCAAGTTTGCGCGCCGATCCGACGAAGCCGACCACGGCGCTGCCGGTGTGCACGCCAACGCCGATGTCGAGCGGCGCATCGCCCGCTGCATGATCGGCGTTGAAGCGTGCCAGCGTCGAGAGCATCTCCACCGCGCAGTCGACGGCATGCACAGCATGCTGCGCATCGTCGGTGGGCGCGTTCCAGAAAGCCATGATCGCATCACCGATGAACTTGTCAAGCGTTCCGCCATGGCGGAACACCGTTTCCGACTGGCGTGACAGGTAGTCATTGAGCAGCACGACCACTTCTTCGGCCGGCTTCCTTTCCGCCAGCGCGGTGAACCCGCGGATGTCGGAAAACAACACGGTGATCGTGCGCGTCTCGCTCTTGAAGTCTTCCAGACGCACGCCTTCCCCCACCAGCCGCTTGACGAGCCGCGCGTCGAGGAAGCGCGACAGCACGCGCTCGCGCTGCTCCTTCGCGCGTTGTTCGGCAATGTACGCACGGAACGCAGCCAGTACGAAGAACACCCACGCGAACGCAAGGGCCGCGCCGACGGGCACGAAGATGCGCGCCACCGCGAGCGCCACGTAGGCGCCGGCGACGACGCAAAGTGTGAGCACGGCGAGCAGCGCTAGCATCGCCAGCAGCGGCGAGTGCCTGCGTTGTGCCCGCAACAGTGGCGCGAACAGCAAGAGCACGATCGCAGGCGCCGCCCATGGCGGCGCATCGCCGATCCACAGACGATTCTTCAGGTTGTCGATCGCCGTGGCCAGCATCTCGACGCCCGGGTACGTGGCGTCGATCGGCGTTGCGCGGAAGTCGCCCAAGTGCGACGCAGAGGCGCCGACGACGACGATCTTGCCGCTGAACTCGTCTCGCGGGCGCTCGCGTTTGCCGCGTTGGATGTCCTCGTAGAGGTCGACAAAGGCGACGCGCGGGTGCGGGAAGTCGCCGCCGCGCATCCACGCGAGGCGGATCGTGTCCGCGTCGGGCGGCGCATAGCCGAGCGCGCTCGCAACTCGCGTGGGTAGCGACGGAATCACATAGCCGCCGACCGTGCGCGCGACCCAGTAACGGCGCCCGATGCCGTCGGCGTCGGCGAGGAAGTCGATCAGCCCGGTGCGGGGCCACGCGCTGTCGTCAAGGACGGCGGGCAGCAGCAGCGTGTCACGCGCAGCGGGGTCGACCGCACCGCGTGTGCGAAGCGCAAGGCGCGGCGCTTCGCGGGAGAGCCATACGCCTTCGTCACGCGCGATGCGCGGCAGCGTCTTGATCGGGAAATAGGTATCGCGCGCAGCCTTGATCGATGCATTGAGCACCGCGTCGCTTTGCGGGTTCTGCAGGTCCGGCTCGTAGAGTTCGATGTCGAACACGATGGCGCGCGCCTTCTGGCGGCGCAATTCGTCGATCAGCTCGCCATACACGGCGCGCGGCCACGGGAATCGGCCGACGCCGAAAGCAGGACTTGCCATGCGTTCGAGCGAGATGTCGTCGACGTCGACGATGACGATGTCGCGGTCGGCGACGACGTGCCGTGCATGCAAGCGCGACAGTGCGTCGCCCAGCACTCGATCGGCGGGCGCGCCGATGTGCGTTGCGCTGACATCCACCAGCGCGAGCGCCAGCATCGTCAGGCCTGGCAGCAGCGACGAGGCGGGCGGTAGTCGCAGCCAGCGCATCCGGTTGGCGCCTAGCGCGGCGGACGCTTGGCGCGGTGGCGCAGCACCGCCAGTGCGATGATGCCCACGATCGCCAGCACGACGAATGCGATTTCCTCGAAGCGCCGTGCGTGACGCAGCGTGTTGGTGAACGCTTCGCCGAAGACGTAGCCAGCGGTGCTGAACACGACCCCCCAGGTGATGGCGCCCAGTGCGTTAGCCGGCACGTACTTCCACAACGACATGCGCCCGGCACCCATGACGATCGGCCCGACGATACGCAACCCGATCAGGAAACGCACGCCGAATGCCGCGTAGGCGCCAAAGCGCTCGACCAGCATGCGCACGCGCAGTTCACCGCGCATCAGGAACGGAAAGCGACGACGCAGGTCGTCGCCGTAGCGGCGCCCGAGCGCGAAAAAAACCTGGTCCCCGCAGAAACCTGCGGCGGCAGCGGTGGCGAATACCAGCGGCAGCGACAGGTAGCCGAGATGCGCGGCGAAACCCGCGAGCACCAGCACCGTCTCGCCCTCGAAGAAGCAGCCGGCGAATACTGCGAAGTAACCGTAGTTCTCGATGAACAGTTGCAACATGGCGGCGGGTCGCGAGAGAGGGAACGTTGGCTGCGGGGTCGTCGGCGCCGCGAGACTAGCATGCAGGAGTGACCCTGCTGCTTCGCCGCGTTCCGCATGACAATTGTGCGTAGGTCACCACGGCGCGGAATTGACGTTTACGTAAACGTCATATACGCTTGCCTGCGCCGCTTGGGCGTAAGCTCGTCACTGTCGAAGAAGCCTTCGTGCGCGGCGCGCCACGGGCATCTGCCGACTGCCGCATCCTCGAGGTAATCCGCGATGAACGATCTCTCCGTCGCCAGCAAGGCGCGCGTCTACAAGCCCACGCACAAGGTGCGCTTCGTCACGGCCGCAAGCCTGTTCGACGGCCACGACGCGTCGATCAACATCATGCGTCGCATCCTGCAGGGAACCGGTTGCGAGGTGATCCACCTCGGGCACAACCGCTCGGTGGAGGAAATCGTCACCTGCGCGCTGCAGGAGGATGCGAACGGCATCGCGATCTCGTCATACCAGGGCGGACACGTCGAGTTCTTCAAGTACATGCTCGACCTGTTGCGCGAACGCGGCGGCGAACGCATCAAGGTGTTCGGCGGTGGCGGTGGCGTGATCGTGGCCGACGAGATTCGCGAGCTGCACGACTACGGGGTCACGCGGATCTTCGCGCCCGAGGATGGCCAGATACTGGGATTGCAGGGGATGATCAACGAAATGGTCGCCGCCTGCGACGTGGATCTCGCCGCGTCGATCCCCGACATCGGCGGCCTCGACGCAACCGATGCCGGCACCCGCGTTCGCACGCTGGCGCGCGTCATCACCGTGCTCGAAGGCGGCAACGCGCCACCCGCGCTGCGCGACGCGCTGGTCGCGCGGGCCAAGCAATCCACGGCGCCGGTGCTGGGCGTCACCGGGACGGGCGGCGCCGGCAAGAGCTCGCTGACGGACGAACTGGTGCGGCGCCTGCGCATGGACCAGGACGACGCGTTGTCGATCGCCATCGTGTCGATCGATCCGTCGCGCCGCAAGTCCGGCGGTGCGCTGCTCGGCGATCGTATCCGCATGAACGCGATCGCCGCACCGGCGGCCGCGGGCCGCATCTACATGCGTTCGCTGGCGACGCGTGACGCGGGTAGCGAGATCAGCAAGGCGCTACCCGACGCAATATGCGCGTGCAAGGCCGCGGGTTACGATATCGTGATCGTCGAGACCTCCGGCATCGGGCAGGGCGACGCCGCGATCGTGCCGCACGTCGACATGTCGCTGTATGTGATGACGCCGGAATTCGGCGCCGCGTCGCAGCTCGAGAAGATCGACATGCTGGATTTCGCCGATTTCGTCGCGATCAACAAGTTCGACCGCAAGGGCGCGGCCGACGCGCTGCGCGACGTGCGCAAGCAGTACCAGCGCAACCGCGAGCGCTTTCGCGAGTCACCCGATGCGATGCCGGTGTTCGGCACGATCGCATCGCGCTTCAACGACGATGGCGTCACGGCGCTGTACCAGGCGATCGTCGGCGAGCTCGCCGGCAAGGGACTGCCGCTGCGCGCGCACCGGCTCGCGGTAGCCGCGGTGCGCCATTCGACCGGGCAGAACGCCATCGTGCCGCCTGCGCGCGTGCGCTACCTGGCCGACATCGCGAGCGACGTGCGCGCCTATCGCCGCTGGGCGGAAGCCCAGGCCAGGACCGCGCGCGAACGCCAGCAGTTGCGCGCCACGCGGTCGATGCTGGTCGAGGCGTCGAGCATGCGCGGGGCAGCATCGCCAGCGGGCATGGCCACCCCTTCATTGCATGCCGATGTGCCGTCGTCGCACGTGGACGTTATGCCGTCATCCCCGCGAAAGCGGGGACCCAGCGACGTCGCCGGTTCGGGTATGACACTGGGTTCCCGCTTTCGCGGGAATGACGGAAGCAGGACTCGCGGGAATGACGAAGCCGAGATTCGCGGGGGCGACGGAAACAGGATTCGCGCGGATGACGAAGCTGGGATTCGGGGGGATGGCAAAGGCGCGGGTCTCGGCAATCACCTTGGGGACATCGACCGCCTGATCGCGCAGCGCGACTCGGCGCTGGACTCGACGTCAAGGCGATTGCTCGACGCGTGGCCGCAAACTCGCAAAGCGTATGCAGGCGACGAATACGTGGTTCGCGTTCGCGACAAGGAAGTGCGCACGGAGCTGGTGTACACGACGCTATCGGGCACACGGGTGCCGAAAGTCGCATTGCCGCGCTGGGACGACGACGGCGAGATCCTGCGCTGGCAGCTGCTCGAGAACCTGCCCGGCAGCTTTCCCTACACCGGTGGCGTGTTCGCGTTCAAGCGCGAGAACGAGGATCCGACACGGATGTTCGCCGGCGAAGGCGATGCGTTTCGCACCAACAAGCGCTTCCACCTGCTGGCCGACGGCATGCCGGCGCAACGGCTGTCCACCGCTTTCGATTCAGTCACGTTGTATGGCTTCGACCCTGACCTGCGTCCGGACATCTACGGCAAGGTCGGCAATTCGGGGGTGTCGATTGCAACGCTCGACGACATGAAGGTGCTGTACTCGGGGTTCGACCTGTGCAGCGCGACGACGTCGGTATCGATGACGATCAACGGTCCCGCGCCGACGATCCTGGCGTTCTACATGAACACCGCGATCGACCAGCAGATCGACAGGTTTCGCAGCGAGCACAAGCGCGAACCGACTGCGGACGAGGCGGCGGCGATTCGTGCATCCACGCTGTCGTCGGTGCGCGGCACGGTGCAGGCGGACATCCTGAAGGAAGACCAGGGCCAGAACACGTGCATCTTCTCCACGGAGTTCTCGCTGAAGGTGATGGGCGACATCCAGCAGTACTTCGTCGACCACGACGTGCGCAACTTCTACTCGGTGTCGATCTCGGGCTATCACATCGCCGAAGCCGGCGCCAATCCGATCTCGCAGCTCGCGTTCACGCTGTCCAATGGCTTCACGTTCGTCGAGGCGTATCTCGCGCGCGGCATGAGCATCGACGATTTCGCGCCGAACCTGTCGTTCTTCTTTTCCAACGGCATGGATCCCGAGTATTCGGTGCTGGGACGCGTCGCGCGGCGCATCTGGGCGGTGGCGATGAGGAACCGCTACGGCGCGAACGAGCGCAGCCAGAAGCTCAAGTACCACTGCCAGACGTCCGGACGCAGCCTGCACGCGCAGGAGATCGCGTTCAACGATATCCGCACCACACTGCAGGCGCTGATCGCCACCTACGACAACGCCAACTCGCTGCACACCAACGCGTACGACGAGGCGATCACCACGCCGACTGAGGAAAGCGTGCGCCGCGCGATGGCGATCCAGCTCGTGATCAACC
>JBDTJK010000268.1:0-2604 GCA_039935875.1 Casimicrobiaceae bacterium | reverse complement strand
GGCGCGCAGGTGTTCGCGATCAACCCGCCGTCGCTCGGGCAGTCGTTCCGCTCGACGCCGATCGAATACATCGTGATGTCGCAGGTGCCCTATCCCGAACTGCAGCGCATCGTCGACAACATGCTCGAGGAGGTCCGCAAGTACCCCGGCATCCTCAACCTGCAGACCGACCTGCGCCTCAACACGCCGGAAGTGCGCGTCAATATCAAACGCGACAAGCTGTCCGACATCGGCGTGCCGGTCAACACGCTCGGACGCACGCTGGAGACCTTTCTCGGCGGGCGCCAGGTGACGCGCTTCAAGAAGGACGGCGAGCAGTACGACGTGATCGTGCAGGCGGGCGCCGCCGACCGCACGGTGCCGGCGGACATCAGCGACGCCTTTGTGCGGGCGCGCGACGGCAACATGGTGCAGCTGTCCAACCTGGTCGACGTGCATGAAGGCGTGTCGCCGCAATCGCTGAATCACTTCAACCGGCTGCGCGCGGTGAAGATCACCGGCACGCTCGCGCCAGGCTACTCGATCGGCGAGGGCCTGGCCGCAATGGATGCGGCAGCCAAGGCGACGCTGCCGGGCACCGCGCAGACCGACCTCGACAACCAGTCGCGCGAGTTCCGCAAGTCGGGCTCTGAAATCTATTTCACGTTCGTGCTTGCGCTGGCGTTCATCTACCTGGTGCTCGCCGCGCAGTTCGAGAGCTTCGTCCACCCGTTCGTCATCATGCTGTCGGTGCCGTTGTCGATGACCGGTGCGCTGGTCGCGCTGTATCTCGGCGGGCAGACGCTCAACATCTATAGCCAGGTGGGGCTCGTCACGCTGGTGGGCCTGATCACCAAGCACGGCATCCTCATCGTCGAATTCAGCAACCAGCTGCGCGACAAGGGGGAAAGCCTGGTGGATGCGGTGGTCGACGCGGCGACGTTGCGGCTACGGCCGATCCTGATGACCACGGGCGCGATGGTACTGGGCGCGATGCCGCTGGCGATGGCGTTCGGCGCGGGCGCCGAATCGCGCCGGCCGATCGGCTTCGTCATCGCCGGTGGCATGACATTCGGAACGTTGCTGACGCTGTTCGTCGTGCCCACTGCCTACACGCTGCTGGCGCGTCACCGCCGGTCCGAGTCGTTCGTCGAGGAAACGCTGCCGCTGGCGCCTGTCCCACCGATGCCCGGGCATGCCGACGATTGACCCCGTCCTCCCCATGTCTCCCCGCGAAAGCGGGGACCCCTTGGCGCCACGTGCCGTCATTCCCGCGCTGCGGGAACCTAGCGGCGGGTGGCGGCGAAAACACGACACGACGCCCCCGACCGCCGTCTTCCCTTCGCAAGCGGGGACCCAGCGGCGTCGAGTGTAAATCGGGCGTTGCCGGCAGGCTGCGGACGGCGATCCGGGCAACAGCCGGCACCAGGGAATTCGCCCAATTGCAGACCGCTATCGTCCGCAGCTCGCAATTGCAATAGAATCGCAACCCGCAACGTGCATTCTGCGCATTCATAACCAAGGAGGAGACACATGGCTCACCGCATACCCAGGCTGGTGCAACTAGTCGCCGCGCTCACGCTGGCGGGCATCGCCACCACGGCAAGCGCCGTCACCGAGATCCAGTGGTGGCATTCGATGACGGGCGCACTCAACACCAAGGTCGATTCGATCGCCGCCAAGTTCAATGCGACGCAAAGCGACTACAAGGTCGTCCCGGTCTACAAGGGCCAGTACGACGAATCGATGACGGCGGCGATTGCCGCATACCGCGCCGGCAACGCGCCGCAGATCGTGCAGGTGTTCGAAGTGGGCACGGCGACGATGATGGCTGCCAAGGGCGCCGTCAAGCCGGTGTACCAGCTGATGGCCGAAGCGGGCGAGAAGATCAACCCGAAGGACTTCCTGGGCGCCGTCTACGGCTATTACGCGGACACGCACGGCAACCTCTGGTCGATGCCGTTCAACAGCTCGACGCAAGTGCTCTACATCAACAAGGACGCGTTCAAGAAGGCCGGGCTCGACGCCGCCAACCCGCCGAAGACGTGGCCGGAGATGGCCACCGCAATGGAAAAGCTGAAGGCATCCGGCTCGACCTGCGCGTTCACCACGGGCTGGCAGTCGTGGGTGCAGCTGGAGAGCTTCAGCGCGTGGCACAACGTTCCCTTCGGTACGCTGGAGAACGGGTTCGGCGGACTCGGTACGCGGCTCGATTTCAACGGACCGGTGCAGATCAAGCACATCCAGAACTTGAGCGACTGGCTGAAAAAGGGCTACTTCGTCTACAAGGGACGCAAGGACGAGCCGCTGTCGGCGTTCAACAGCGGCGAATGCGCGATGAT
Organism: Casimicrobiaceae bacterium; assembly: GCA_039935875.1. Lineage (GTDB taxonomy): Bacteria > Pseudomonadota > Gammaproteobacteria > Burkholderiales > Casimicrobiaceae > VBCG01. The sequence continues at coordinate 283 of JBDTJK010000268.1, read as the reverse complement.
CACCACCTCGAGCGGCTCGTACGCCAACATCAAGGCGAATGCGAAGTTCGAGTGGGAAGTCGCCACGCTGCCGTACTACCCCGATGTCAAGGGGGCACCGCAGAACACGATCATCGGCGGCGCGACGCTGTGGGTGCTCACGCAGAAGGACAAGAGCGTCTACAAGGGCATCGCCAAGTTCTTCACGTTCCTCGACTCGCCGGAAGTCCAGGAAGACTGGCATGAATCGACCGGCTACGTTCCCGTCACGCTGGCGGCCTACGAACTGGCCAAGCAGAAGGGT
>JBDTJK010000267.1:0-5495 GCA_039935875.1 Casimicrobiaceae bacterium | reverse complement strand
GCGCAGGGCTATGTGGAAACGGTGTTCGGACGCCGGCTATGGCTGCCCGACATCAAGGCCGCCGGCGGCCCGCGTCGCGCCGGTGCCGAGCGAGCGGCGATCAATGCGCCGATGCAGGGCACCGCGGCCGACCTGGTCAAGCTCGCGATGATCGAGGTCGACCAGTGGATCACGCGCGCGAAGCTGCGCACGCGCCTGGTGCTGCAGGTGCATGACGAACTGGTGCTGGAAGTCCCCGCCGACGAGATCGACCATGTGCGCGGCGAACTCGCGTCGCGCATGGCGAACGTCGCGCAACTGGAAGTACCGCTGGTGGTCGACGTCGGCGTCGGCGACAACTGGGAACAGGCGCACTGACGTTGCGGGATCGCGCCCTCGCGTCAGACAGCGGCGGGGGGATCGCCGAACACGTCGCGCCATGTCGTGTACCAGGACGCGGCCATCACCGGCCCCAGCACGAACCAGCCGAGTCCGAGCGGTATCGTGGCGACGACGGCGGCCGCCAGCATGATGAGGCCGTAGATCAGCATCGCGCCGAAGTTCTTGAGATTGGCGCGAAACGACAGCCACAATGCGGCGGCAGGCGCGACATGGTTGATGGAGACCAGTGCGGGCGCGTACCAGAACGCCATGCCGATCAGCGCGAAGCCGATCAGCAACACCGGCGATAGCGCGAGGAGAATGAACGCGATGCCGCTCAAGTCGACGGAGCCGAGATCGAGCATGTCGGTAGCGAGAAACTGCATCAGTCCGGCCATGCCGACCACGGCGATGATCACGCCGCCGACGATCGCTGCGATCACCAGTGTCAGCGCGAGGTTGAATACGCCAAGCATCAGCAGCGGCTGCATGCGCCCGCCGCTGAATCCGGCGAACAATTGCTCGAACTTGAGCGCTGCGCCGTGGTCCTGCGCATGCGCCGCGAGCACGACGCCTGCCGCCAGGATCGGCGTCAGGATCATCGACGCCACGTTGCCGATGGTGCCGCCCATCGACAGCGCGATGTTGATCAGCATCCACACGACGATGATGCCGATCCACACGCCAGGCGCCGCCGCGAACAGGCGCCAGCCGTCGGTACACCATTGCAGTCCGCGGGCGGCGGGGACGTCGCGGATTGGAGGCGGGGCTTGCGGATTCAGGGTATTTTCCACTGTGCGAGTCTCACCGGGCGACAAAGGTACCGGGCGTGCCGGTTGCATTCCCGGGCCGCCGCCTCAACTGTCATTATCCGTCTTTGCGGCTGACCCTACTTGGAATCCCTGCTAGAGAGCCTCGCGCACTACGGTGCGTGGTTTGTCGGCGGCAACGTGCTGCTGCAGCAGCTCGGGCTGCCCGTGCCTGCCGTGCCTACACTGGTCGTCGCGGGCGCGCTGGTCGCTGCCGGCACGCTCAACGGCGTCACGGTGCTGCTTGCGGCCATCGCCGCCTCGGTGCTTGCGGATGTTGCATGGTATCTGGCGGGCAGGCGCTACGGTTACCAGGTGTTGCGCCTCCTGTGCCGGATTTCGTTGTCGCCGGACACCTGCGTGCGCGAAACCGAGGGGATATTCGAGCGCTGGGGTTTCTATTCGATCATCGTGTCCAAATTCGTTCCCGGATTTTCGACGGTGGGACCGCCGATCGCCGGTGCGCTGAAGATGCCGTTCGAACGTTTCCTGGCCGCCGCCGCGGCGAGCGCCGCACTGTGGGCGGGCGCGGCGTTGCTGGGTGGCCTGTTGTTCGCGGCGCAGGTAACGGCACTGCTCGCGTGGACCGCGAGCCATGTGCTTGCCGCCTCGGCGTCATTGCTTGGCGCACTCGCGCTCTACATCGGATGGAAGGCATTCGAGCGCTGGAGGCTCGCTCGCTTCGTGCAATCGGCGCGCATCTCCGTCGACGAGCTGCGTGAACGCATGCAAGGCGAACCACGGCCGCTGGTGGTCGACATTGGTTCGGCGCTCGCGCAACGGTCGCGTCCGCACATCAGCGGCGCGCGGTTGATGAGCCTCGACAGCGTCGCGCGTGAAGCGCAGCAGTTCCCGGTCGATCGCGAAATCGTGTTCTATTGCGCATGCCCGAACGAGGAGTCGTCGAAGCGCGCGGCGCAGATACTGCGCGCGAAGGGGTTTATGCGCGCGCGCCCGCTGATCGGCGGCATCGACGCGTGGCACGCGGCGGGTGGCAGCGTCGAGCAACCGTCGGCGCCCGTGATCGCGGCGTGAATCAGTGCAGCTTGCGAGTGCCGCCGCCCCCGCGCATGACCGCGTCGTGCGCCGTCGGCGTGGCGCGGTCCACGACGCGCACGAACCATGTCTCATGATCGGTCTCGCGCGTGGCGGTGAAGCCGCTGCTGGCCAGCAAGTGCGCAATCGACGCCGCGTGGCGCGCGGCGTGACGCACGCGGATGTACTTGGTCTCGCGTCCGGTCGGTGTCGCGAACAGCGCAGCCAGCATGGCCTTGCCATGTCCCTTTCCACGCAATGACGCCTCGAGTCCGGCGAGCCACAGCTCGTAGCCATTGTTGAGCGCGCGAAAGATGCCGAACCCCACCGGTGCTTCGATCGCCCCATCGTCGGGCCAGTAGACGTAGCCCGGCACCGCCACTGTCTTCAGCATGCCGGTGCGCGCATTCTCGACGACGAAGTAGCCGGTCTTCAACGCCTGCCGCAGGTCGGCGAAGAAGCGCTCGGCCGCAGGTGAATCCCACGCCAGCGCGGGGTCGAACGCGCCGTCGCGCGCGGCGTCGCGGATCAGCGTGCGCAGCAACGCAAGGTGACCGATATGTGCAGGACGCAGCATCTCAGGGACTTTCCGGTGACGACAACATGGCCAGGTACGCAATCGCGGGGCTGGCAGGTGCCATAAACTAACGCTGGCGAACGTCCAAAGGGGTTTCAACCTACGGATTGCGCGATGTGGCAGACAAACGGCGCGCCACCGGGCCGATGCGGTGGCGGCATGCGGTTACAGTTCGTTGCAAAGGCTGGCCCGATTCATGGCATCTTGTGCGTGACGGGCGAAACCAACCGCACAACGCGCGACTCTCAAATCACGACACGGCGGCTTCCGTGGACCCACAAAACCCTGCCATGCCAGATCCCACTTCAGTGACCTTGCCGGGCCCACGCGTGCCTCCGGGTTCCGGCGGCACTGCGCCGCCCGCTCCAGACCACCGGCGAATGCTCGGCTGGATCATTGCCATCGCGGTTGTGCTGGTGGTGGTCGGCGGCGCCTGGGCGATCTGGCATGCGCGCGCGCCGGCGCCCGGCTCGGCGCCGGTCGGACGTCGCGATCCCAATGCGAAACCCGCGCCCGTGGCGGTCGCCACCGCCAGGACATCGCAGTTCAACATCTATTTCAGTGCGCTCGGAACGGTGACACCACTGGCGACCGTCACGGTGCGCTCGCGCGTCGACGGCCAACTGCTGCGCGTGCTGTATCGCGAAGGCGACACGGTCAAGGCCGGGCAGGTGCTGGCGCAGATCGATCCACGCTCGTTCGAAGTGCAGGTTGCGCAGGCCAACGGGCAGCTCGCCAAGGATCGCGCGCTGCTCGCCAATGCAAACGTCGACCTCGAACGTTATCGCACGCTGCTGGCGCAGGACTCGATCGCGCGCCAGCAGGTCGACACGCAGGCGTCTCTGGTCAACCAATACGAGGCGTCGATCGCCAGCGACCAGGCGCAAGTCGACGCCGCGAAGTTGTCGCTGTCGTACGCACGCATCACCGCGCCGATCGCCGGGCGTCTCGGACTGCGCCAGGTCGACGTCGGCAACATGGTGCATGCGTCCGACAGCAATGGCATCGTGGTCATCACGCAAGTGCAGCCGATCGACGTCGTCTATTCGCTGCCGGAAGTCAACCTGCCGCAGGTGCTGCGCCAGTTGCATGCCGGCGAGCCGATGCCGGTCGACGCGCTGTCGCGCGACGCGTCGCGCAAGCTTGCCAGCGGCACGGTGCTGACCGTGGACAACCAGATCGACACCACCACCGGTACCGTCAAGCTGAAGGCGCGGTTCGCCAACCAAGATACGTCGCTGTTCCCCAATCAGTTCGTCAACGTGCGCATGCTGGTGCAGACGTTGCAGGACGTCACCGTGGTGCCGTCGGCCGCGATCCAGCGCGGCACGCAGGGTAATTTCGTGTACGTCGTCGGTGCCGACGGCGCAGTCACCGTGCGTGTCGTCACGCTGGGTCCGGTGGATGGCGAGACCACTGTCGTCAACAAGGGCGTGCAACCCGGTGACGTTGTCGTCATCGACGGCGTCGATCGACTGCGCGAGGGGCAGAAAGTGGAAACCGTTGCGCGTGACACCAGCGTCGTGCCCACGGGCGCCCCGCGCACGCGCGGCGACGGCTCGAAGGGCGGCGGCGGGCGCAGCAAAGGCGGTGCCGCAGATGCGGCGGGAGCGCCGGCGAGTGGGCGCCCGCCCGCGACTGCAGCGAGCGACAAGGCATCACCTGCACCTGCGACGCCACCACGTCGATAAAGCGATCGCGGATGAATCCGTCGCGTATCTTCATCCTGCGGCCCGTGGCGACGTCGCTGTTGATGCTCGCCATCTTTCTTGCCGGGATCGTCGCCTATCGACTGCTGCCGATTTCAGCGTTGCCGGAAGTCGACTACCCGACGATCCAGGTAGTCACGCTGTATCCGGGCGCGAGTCCCGATGTAATGACATCGTCGGTGACCGCGCCGCTGGAGCGCCAGTTCGGACAGATGCCGGGGCTCAACCAGATGTCGTCGGCCAGCTCGGGCGGCGCGTCGGTGATCACGCTGCAGTTCAGCCTCGACCTATCGCTCGACACCGCCGAGCAGGAGGTGCAGGCGGCGATCAACGCTTCGGCCAACCTGTTGCCCACCGACCTGCCACAGCCGCCGATCTACAGCAAGGTCAACCCGGCCGATGCGCCGATCCTGACGCTCGGTATCACGTCGCAGACGCTGCCGTTGCCGAAGCTCGAGGACCTGATCGACACGCGCCTTGCGCAGAAGATCTCGCAGGTTCCGGGCGTGGGCCTGGTCAGCATCGGCGGTGGCCAGCGGCCTGCGGTGCGCGTGCAGGCCAACCCGCGTGCGCTGGCGGCGTACGGATTGTCGATGGACGACCTGCGCACGGCGATCGCCAATGCCAACGTCAACCAGGCGAAGGGAAGCTTCGACGGGCCGACACGGGCGTCGACGATCGATGCCAACGACCAGCTCAAGTCGGCGGATGAATACAAGAGCCTGATCATTGCCTACAAGGACGGCGCGGCAATTCGCGTCGCCGACGTCGCGCAGGTGGTCGACGGTGCCGAGAACACGTGGCTGCACGCGTGGGCCAACGCGCAGCCGGCGGTGATCCTCAACATCCAGCGCCAGCCCGGCGCCAACGTGATCGATGTGGCCGATCGCATCAAGGCGCTGCTGCCGTCGCTGTCGGCGTCGCTGCCGGCGGACGTTGATGTCGCGCAGCTGACCGATCGCACGACGACGATTCGCGCCTCGGTGCACGACGTGCAGATCGAGC
>JBDTJK010000266.1:0-2649 GCA_039935875.1 Casimicrobiaceae bacterium | reverse complement strand
GGCACGCCGCAGGCCGCGAAGTGCAACATGCTGCTAGTCCAGTATGGACGGCAGTTTCCCGATACGCTGCCCGGCTGGCATTCGCTGTGGGAAGGCCAACGCCGCGGTGACGACACCGAACATTTCGCGCTGTACATGAAGGACGGCATGTGAAGTTCATCGACGAAGCGATCATCGAAGTACACGCCGGCGACGGCGGCAATGGCGTCGTCTCGTTCCGCCGCGAGAAATACGTTCCACGCGGCGGACCCGATGGCGGCGATGGCGGCCGCGGCGGCAGCATCCTCGCCGTGGCCGACCGCAACATCAACACGCTGATCGACTACCGCTACGCACGGATCCACCGCGCGAAGCGCGGCGAGAATGGCCACGGAGCGGACAAGTACGGCCGCGGCTCGGACGACATCACGCTGCGTGTACCGGTGGGGACGGTGGTCGCCGACGCCGACACCGGCGAGGTGCTGGCCGATCTCGCGCACGACGGCGCCGAGACAATGCTCGCCAAGGGCGGCAAGGGTGGCCTGGGCAACATCCACTTCAAGTCGAGCACCAATCGCGCGCCGCGCCAGTCGACCCCCGGCGAGGAAGGCGAGAACCGCAAGTTGCGCCTCGAATTGCGCGTGCTGGCGGATGTCGGGCTGTTCGGCTTGCCGAATGCCGGCAAGTCGACGCTGATCCGCGCGATATCGGCGGCGCGGCCGAAAGTCGCGGACTATCCGTTCACCACGCTGGCGCCGAGCCTTGGCGTGGTGCGCACCGACGCCGGCCGCAGTTTCGTCGTCGCCGACATTCCGGGCCTGATCGAAGGCGCCGCCGACGGAGCCGGCCTCGGCCACCAGTTCCTGCGCCACCTGCAGCGCACGCGCCTGCTGCTGCACGTGATCGACATCCTGCCGCCGGATCCCGAAGCGGATACGGTGCGCGACGCGCGCGCAATCGCCAATGAGCTCAAGCGCTACGACGAATCGCTGTTCGCCAAGGAGCGCTGGCTCGTCGTCAACAAGGTCGACCTGCTCGACGCCGACGCGCGCGACAAGACCGTCAAGGCGTTCGCCAGGTCGCTCAAGTGGAAGGGACCCGTGTTCGCGATCGCGGCCGTCAATGGCGAAGGTTGTCGCGCACTGACCTTCGCCATCCAGGACTGGCTGGATGCGCATCCTGCCGCGAAGAGCGTCGCCGAAGTGCTGGCGGAGGCGCCGATCGTGGTCAAGCCGGCCCCGGTACGCAGCCGTCGCGTGCGCCGCCCCGCGAGCACCGATGGCGCGGCATGAGCGCGGGCGTGCGTTCGCTGGTCGCCGGCGCGAAGCGGCTGGTGGTGAAGATCGGCTCGAGCCTTCTCACCAATGACGGGCGTGGTCTCGACGCCGAAGCCATCGGCCTCTGGGCCGGGCAGGTGGCTGCGTTGCACCAGCAGGGAATGCAGGTGGTACTGGTGTCATCCGGTGCAATCGCCGCAGGCATGCAGCGGCTCAACTGGACGCAGCGCCCGCAGGCCATCCACGAACTTCAGGCGGCGGCGGCCGTCGGCCAGATGGGACTGGTGCAGGCGTGGGAGTCCGCGTTCGCGCAACATTCGCTGCGCACCGCGCAGGTGCTGCTGACCCATGACGACCTCGCCGACCGACGCCGCTACCTGAACGCGCGCAGCACGCTGCGCACACTGTTGTCGCTGGCGGTGATACCGATCATCAACGAGAACGACACGGTCACCACCGACGAGATCCGCGTCGGCGACAACGACACGCTCGGCGCGCTGGTCACCAACCTGATCGAGGCCGATGCGCTGGTGCTGCTGACCGACCAGCGCGGCCTCCATTCCGCCGATCCACGCAGGGATAAGGCGGCGACATTCGTCGCTTGCGCCGAAGCCGGCGACCCCGCACTGGAGGCGATGGCCGGCGGCGCCGGCAGCACGCTTGGGCGCGGTGGAATGCTGACCAAGGTGCTCGCGGCCAAGCGTGCGGCGCGATCGGGCGCGCACACCGTGATCGCATCCGGCCGCGAGCCCGATGTGCTGCTGCGTCTTGCCGCCGGCGAAAGCGTCGGCACGCAACTGCACGCGGCCACCGCCACGCTCGCCGCACGCAAGCAATGGCTGGCCGACCACGTGCAGGTCGGTGGCCGCTTGATCCTCGACGCCGGTGCGGTGCGGGCGTTGACGCGCGATGGCAAGAGCCTGCTGCCGATCGGTGTCGTCGCCGTCAGCGGAACGTTCGAACGCGGCGAGATCGTCAGCTGTTTCGACGCGGATGGACGCGAAGTCGCGCGCGGGCTCGTCAACTACAACGCGCAGGATGCCGCGCGGATCGCGCGCAGGCCGTCATCGGAAATCGATGCGGTGCTGGGCTACGTCGACGAGCCCGAGCTGATCCATCGCGACAACCTGGTGCTGCTGTAAGTCGGGCCGCGGCACTTTGCGCTGGCGCCCCAAAACCCCTACACTCCGCTCGCTTCGGGCCGCTGCAACCGACGCTTCCAACGGAGAACAAAAATGGCAATGATCGATCGTGTAAAGGGCATGGTGCTCGCGCCGAAGTCGGAGTGGCCGAAGGTTGCCGCCGAGCCTGCGACGGTGCAGAGCGTATACACCGGATGGATCATGATCCTCGGCCTGATCGGGCCGATCGCCTTGATGCTGATGGTGGGGCT